>NZ_JBLZPH010000045.1:29323-46817 GCF_049199205.1 Shinella sp. M31
ATCGACATCCCGCAGTTCGGGATCGCCGGCAACTTCCACGCCCTTGTTGTCCAGCTGCTCGAGATTGGCGCCCGCGGTGCCGTAGGGCGCATTCCTGCCGGCCTCGCGATCGCCATCGCTGTCCGCATAGGGCCAGCCGTCGCGAATATCGCGCTGTTCGTAATCGCGGAAATCGTCCTCGCGAGAGGCTTGTTTGCGGTCGCCCATTTGCTTTGCTCCATCGGTTTCAGATGATGGAGCCGAACTGCGCAGGGCAGCGCTTTGTTCCGCCGCAGCCTCAGCCGGCCAAAACCTTGAGCGCGCTTGCATGCAGCGCCGGATCACCCGCCGCAAGGACGCAGCCCTTCCAGCCGAGATCGAGCGGGCCGCCCTGCCAGTCGGTCACGATGCCGCCAGCGCCTTCGATGATGGCGGTCGGGGCGAAGAGGTCATAGGCGTCGAAGCCGGCATCGACGGCCAAATCCGTGCGGCCGCGTGCAAGACAGCCATAACTGTAGCAGCTGCCGCCGTATTGCGTGAACTGCACGGCATTGTCGAGCCGCGCGAAGGGCGCGCGGTCGGCTTCCGGCACGAAGCGCGGGTTGGAGGAGGTCATGTAGGCATCGGCCAGTGCGGTGCCCTTGCGGCAGCGGATCGGCCTGCCATTGTGCCAGGCGCCTTGACCGGAAATGCCGGTCACGCGCTCGGCCGTCGCGGGCAGATCGATGACACCGAGGAGCGGCTTGCCGCCGTACGCCAGCGAGATCAGCGTACCATAGACGGGAATGCCGGCGACCCAGGCGGCGGTGCCGTCGATCGGATCGAGCACCCAGACGAATTCGGCATCCAGCCGCTCGCTGCCATATTCCTCACCCATGATGCCGTGGTCGGGAAAGGCGGCGCGGATCTGTTCGCGCAGCCGGGCTTCCACCGCCCGGTCGGTGGCGGTGACGAAGCTCGCATCCTGTTTCAGGTCGACGCGGGGCGCCTCTTCGGCGGCGGCCAGAAGCAGGGCGCGGGAGCTGTCGGCGATTTTCTCGGCGAAGGCGAGGAAGGTTTCGGTGCTGTCGGTCATGGCTGCTCTACTCAATGGGCAAGGATCTGTCCGAGGAAGGTGCGGGCACGCTCGGACTTGGGGGCTGCGAAGAATTCGGCGGGGGTGGAAACTTCGACGATCTCGCCCTGGTCCATGAAGACGATGCGGTCGGCGACGGAGCGGGCAAAGCCCATCTCGTGCGTCACACAGACCATCGTCATGCCCTCGCGGGCGAGGTCGGTCATGACGTCGAGCACTTCGGAGATCATTTCCGGGTCGAGCGCCGATGTCGGCTCGTCGAACAGCATGACCTCCGGGTTCATGCAGAGCGCGCGGGCGATCGCGACGCGCTGCTGCTGGCCGCCCGAAAGCTGCGAGGGATATTTATGTGCCTGGTCGGGAATGCGCACGCGGCTGAGATATTTCATGGCGACGGCCTCCGCCTCCGCCGCCGCCATCTTGCGCACCAGACGGGGCGCGAGCGTCAGGTTCTCCAGCACGGTCATATGCGGGAAGAGATTGAAGCTCTGGAACACCATGCCAACCTCGCGGCGCACCAGATCGATCTTCTTCTCGTCGTCGGTCAGCTCCTCGCCGCCGACGACGATGCGCCCGCCGTCATGCTCCTCGAGCCTGTTGATGCAGCGGATCATGGTCGATTTCCCAGAGCCGGAGGGGCCGCAGACCACGACCTTCTCGCCCTTGGCGATCGTGAGATTGACGTCCTTCAGCGCGTGATAGGTGCCGTAGAACTTGTTCATCTTTTCCAGGACAATGATATCGGCCATCAGGTCTTTCTCACATGGCGGTTCGCATAGGTCTCGATCAGCGTGAAGCCGGTCTGGATGATCCAGACGAGCACGAGATAGATGATCGTCGCGGCGATGAAGATCTCGTAGGGGGCGAAGGTATCGGCCACGATGGTGCGGGCGACGCCCGTCATTTCCATCAGCGTGACGGTGGAGGCGAGCGCGGTCGACTTCAGCATGGAGACGATCTCGTTGCTGTAGGCGGGCAGCGCAAGGCGCACGGCGAGTGGGGTGGTGATGCGGGTCGCGCGCTGGAACCTGGAAAGACCGAGCGCCTTGCCGGCCTCGACAAAACCCTTGTCGACGCCGAGCACACCGCCGCGCAGGATTTCCGAGACGTAAGCCGCCGTGTTGAGCGACAGCGCGATGACCGAGCACCAGTAGGGTTCGCGCAGGATCGGCCAGAGCACGCTCTGCCTGACAAAGCCGAACTGCGGCAAGCCGTGATAGATGACGAAGAGCTGGACGAGCAGCGGCGTGCCGCGGAAGAAGTAGATGTAGGCCTTGGCCGGCCAGACGAGCCAGGACCGGCGCGACAGCCGCATCAGCAGGATGCCGACTGCGAGGATCAGGCCGAACAGGGTGGAGACGGCGAGAAGGTTGAGGGTCAGCCCCAGGCCCTGCAGGATTTTCGGGAGGCTGGTGGCGATCAGCGAGAGATCGAAGCTCATCGGGCACCTCTCAGATGACGGTTGGCGCGTCGCTCCAGCCAGCCGACGGCGAGCGTGATGACCGTGGTCATCGCCAGATAGATCAGGGCGACGGTCATGTAGAGCAGGAAGGGGCGGTGGATGAGCGAATTGGCCATCTTGGCGACGAAGAGGATTTCCTCCAGTCCGATGATCGAGACGAGCGCCGTATCCTTCATGATCGACAGCATGTGATTGCCGAAATTCGGCAGCGCCAGCCGCCACATCTGCGGCAGGCGTACATAGCGGAAGATCTGGTGGCGCTTGAGGCTGAGCGCCCGCGCCGCCTCGACCTGGCCGCGATCGACGCCGAGAAAGGCACCGCGGAAGGTTTCGGTCATATAGGCGCCGACGATGAGACCGATGGCGATGGAGCCGGCCCAGAACGGCGGCAGGTCGATGAACTTCACCGAGGGATCGACGAGCTGCACCAGCTTGGTGAGCGCGATCGCCATGCCGAAATAGAACAGCAGCAGCACCAGAAGTTCCGGCGCGCCGCGAAACACGATGGTGTAGCCTTGGGCGATGCCGCGCAGGATGCGGCTTTTCGACAATTTTGCCGAGGCGCCGAGCAGACCGCAGACGACCGCGATCACCAGCGACACCGAAAAGACCCGCAACACCGTCATCAGGCCGAAGAAGAAGTCGTCCCACCAGCCGTCGAGGATCGACATGCCGTACCTCCAGAATCTCTATGCGGATCGGGCGCCGCGGCGGACGCGACGCCCGGAGGTCATGCTTACTGGCCGACGCCCTTCCAGTTTGCCGGCTGGATGGAGAAGGGGAAATATTTCAGGCTGTATTTCTCGAGCGAGCCGTCCTTGATCATCTCCTCGAGCGCCTTGTCGATCTTGGCGAGCAGTTCGTCATTGCCCTTGCGCAGGCCGACACCGACGCCCGGACCGAAATATTCGACCTCGTCGATCGGCGGCGAAACGAATTCGAAACCGGCACCGTTCTCCTTGCTGAGGAAGTCGAGATAGGCCTTCATGGGATTGGTGATGGCGATGTCGAGGCGGCCGTTCTGCAGGTCGAGCAGCATGGGCTGGGCGCCGTCGTAAAGCGCGATTTCCGCGCCCGGCAGCTTGGCTTCCACCCATTTCGCATAGGTCGAGGCGCGCTCCACGCCGAAGCGCAGGCCGTTGAAGGCCTCCGGGATCGGCTTGCCGTCCGCATCGAACAGCTTCAGCGCGGCGTCCTTGGAGCCGAGGATGCGGCCGAGCGAGACACGGTAGGGAACCGAGAAATCGATCTTCTGCTTGCGCTCCTCGGTGATCGACATGGAGGCGACGATCAGGTCGAACTTGCTGGCGAGCAGCGCCGGGATCATGCCGTCCCACTCCTGGCAGACGTAATCCAGCTCGACGCCGATGCGCTCGGCAATGCCCTTGGCGACGTCGACGTCGTAGCCGGCCATCTCGCCCTCGGGCGTGCGGTAGTTGAAGGGCGCGTAGGTGCATTCCATGCCGACGCGCAGCGTTTCGGCTCGGGCGGGCATGGCAACCGCCATCAGGCTGACGACTGTGGCGGACAACAGACCGGTCACGAATTTCATGGCATTCCCCTTCTTTGTTGACTTTGACGACGGTCCTCACTCCGCCGATAGGCAACGATGCGCTGCAAGGAAGGGGGAGGAAATCCACCCCAAGGATGATGCCGCTCACCCCGCACATGAGAACCGCCATCACCCTCGGGGTGGATGGAATGTGACATCCGGTTGATCTAGCCCTTTGATATGCAGGCCAGAGGAGAGCCCCATGAAATATGTCCGCATGCCCATCGAGCTGGAATCCCCCGAGCAGCTCGGCTACGACACGATCCGCTACAATCTCTCGGAAAGCTCGGTCGCCGACCGTCGTCTGGGTGAGCTGAACCTCAGACTGGACGATATCCTGCTGTGCTACGGCGACCATCGCGGTGCGCCGGACCTGCGCGGCCTGATTGCCGGCACGGGTGAAAGCCTGAAGGCCGACGACGTGCTGGTCACGGCGGGTGCGGCGGGCGCGCTCTTCATCATCGCGACCTCGATGCTGGAGGCTGGCGACCACATCGTCGTGGTCAGGCCGAACTATGCGACGAACCTCGAAACGCCGCGCACCATCGGCGCTGACATGACCATTGTCGACCTTACCTTCGAGACCGGCTACCGGCTCGACCTCGCCGCCATCGAGGCAGCGATCCGGCCGGAGACGAAATATGTCTCCGTCACCTATCCGCACAACCCGACCGGTGTGATGATTTCCGAGAGCGAACTGAAGGCGTTGGTCGCGCTCATCGAGCGCAAGGGCACGCGGCTGCTGTTCGACGAGACCTATCGCGAGATGACGTCGGGCACGATGCTTCCCGTCGCCGCCAGCATGTCGGACCGGGCAATCAGCGTGTCCTCACTCTCCAAGACCTACGGCATTCCCGGCATCCGTATCGGCTGGCTGATCACGCGCGACGCGGATCTCATGGAAACCTTCCTTGCCGCGCGCGAACAGATCGGCATTTCCGGCAGCACGGTGGACGAGTACATCGCCTATATCGCGCTCAGCCAGCGCGATGCGTGGCTCGCCTTCAACAATGCCCGCATTGCCAGCGCCTTCGCCATCGTCAAGGACTGGATCGCGTCCGAACCGCTCGTCGAATGGGTCGAGCCGTCGGGCGGCTGCGTCTGTTTCCCGCGCATCGTGCCCTCGGCCAATGTCGATCTCGCCGGCTTCCACGAAAGCCTCTACAGCCGCCATCAGGCCTATGTCGGCCGCGGCAGCTGGTTCGAGCAGGACGACCGGCATTTCCGCATCGGCTACGCCTGGCCGACCGAGGACGAGTTGCGCAAGGGTCTTGCGGCGATCTCGGCTGCGATCCGCGAAAACCTGAAGGCTTGAAGAATGATGTGAGGGGTGAACCACACTCGCCCCTCGCCGCCGGCACAGTCCACCGCCCTCTCCTCCGTCATGTCAGGGCTTGACCCGAGGATCCACGCGTCCCCACCGCTTCGCTTGTGGCGTGGATCCTCGGCTCAAGGCCGAGGATGACGTTGGTGGGTGGGGCGGGACACAGCTATTGGTCGGGCGCGGGCTGTGGCTACGGCCTCAGACGAGCGCACCGCCCCTCACCTCACAGATTGAGGCTGCGCAGAAATGTCGAGAACAGCTCCTGCTGCGTGGAGAGATTGAGCTTGGCATAGAGCTTCTGCCGATGCGTCTTCACCGTGGCGATCGAGATGCCCAGATGGTAGCTGATCGACTCGCTGGAATGCCCCTTCAGGATCAGCAGCGCCACCTCCCGCTCGCGCGGGCTCAGCACATCGCGTCCGAAATCGCTGAAGAGATGATCGATGGGGCGTGCCTGCGGCGCATTCTCATTGCGCGACAGATGCGCCCAGAGCCTCCGGAAAATCGCCGCGATGAGCGGATGCGCCTCTTGCAGCCGCGCGACGGATGCCGCGTCGAAACCGCCCTCGCTGCGGATACGCGACAGGCTGATCTCCGCCATTTCGCCGCCTGGCAATTCGATGGCGATCAGCAGCTCCTCCATGCCTTCCGGCCAGCCATGGGTGCGATAGCCCAGCTCCTCGTCTTCATGGCGGCGGATATCGAGGCCGCGATAGAGGTCGGAACCGAGATATTCGTCCGGCGCTAGGTCCCGCATCAGGTAGATGCCCGCCGGCAGGCCGGCGAGATAGGCGTTGTAGAACGGATTGAGCAGATAGGTGCCGGCGATGAAGAGCTGCACCGCACGCTTGGCCTTGGGGCCGGAAAACGTGTCGAAGACATAGCTCGGCCCGCCGTTCTTGCGATGCACCACCGACAGCGCCAGATGAAACCGCGCCACCGAGCCGATGGCCGCCAACAGCGCCGACACGCTGTCGGGCTGGTCGTAGCGGTCGAGCGCATGGGCGAAGGGCTCTATCCAGCTGGCACTATCGGTCATGCTTCCATCTGCGCGATTCCTAAAGAAAAACGGCTATTTAAACCCCTTTACGACAGCTGCCCTCACGCGACAAGCTTGCCGATGGCACCCAATGTGCGCTCGATCTCCTCGGCGGAATTGTAATGCGCGATACCGATGCGCACCACGCCTTCCTCCTCGGAAAGGCCGAGATGGCGGGCGGGCTCCAGCGCGTAATTGTGGCCGGACCAGACATTGATGTCCTCGCTCGCCAGCGCTTCGGCGAAGCGATGGGTCGAGACGCGGTCATGCGTAAACGAGATCGTCGGCACGCGATGGGCGAAGAGGTTGGGATTGGCGATGCCGACCAGCCGGACACCCGGCAGCGCGGTCAGCCCGCCGATCAGCCGGCGCGTCAGGCCCGCCTCATAGGCTTCGAAGGCCTGATAGGCGCCGGCCATCTTTTCGCGCCGCGTGCCGGTGCTTCCGGCCGCTTCGCCCGTCGATGCCAGATAGTCGACCGTCGCGGTCAGGCCGGCGAGAAGCTCGGTCTGCGGCGTGCCGGTGCAGAAGCGGTCCGGAATATCGTCGCTCTGGCAGCGTACGCGATGCGGCGGCAGCGCGCGCAGGAGATCGCCGCGGCCCCAGAGCACGCCGAGATGCGGGCCGAAGAACTTGTAGGACGAGCAGACGAGGAAATCGCAGCCGATTGCCTGCACGTCCGGCAGGTGGTGGGGTGCGAGCTGCACCGCGTCGATCCAGACCAGCGCGCCTGCCGCCTTGGCCAGCGCCGTCAGCCCGGCGACGTCGTTGATGCTGCCGGTCATGTTAGAGGCGTAGTTGAGCGCCAGGAATTTCGTGCGCGGCGTGAGCAGCGCTGCAAGGTCTTCCGGCTCTATGCGCCAGGTCTCCTTGTTGAAGGGCAGCCACTTCACCGTCAGCCCGTAGGCCTCGGCCATGGCAAGCCAGGGTGAGACGTTGCCTTCATGGTCCATGCGCGTGACGATAACCTCGTCGCCGGGCGTCAGCGTGCTGCCGATGACGCGCGCCATCTGGAAGGCGAGCGTCGTCATGTTCGGGCCAATGATCATTTCCTGCCAGGAGGCGGCGTTGACGAATTCTGCCGCCGCATCATGCGCTGCACGCCAGGTGGCATCCGCGCGCTGAGAGGCAGCAAAGCGCCCGCCGAGATTGGACGAAGCCGTCGCCATCGCCTCGGCCACGGCATCGATCACCGTCCGGGGAACCAGCGTTCCCGCGGGATTGTCGAGATAGGCGGTGCGCGCCCCCTCCAGAGCGGGGAAGGAAGCGCGGATGAGGTCGATCGGATAGGCAGTCATGGGCGGCACCCTTTTCAGAACGCTGTTGTCGCTCCTGTGTGCCGCGTTCCGCCGCCCGCCGCCATCCACCTAGGAGATGAGGTCGGCGGCAAACATCGGGCCGCCCTTGTGCGCGGGAAATCCGTAGCCGTTGATCATCACCAGATCGATATCGCTGGCGCGCGCGGCAATTCCCTCGGCAAGGAGCGCCCTGCCCTCGTCGGCCATCACGGTCAGAAGCCGGTCCATGATCTCGTCTGCCGTGAAAGCGCGCGGCACGATGCCCTTCGCTGCCCGCGCCGCTTCGATGACGGCGGTGACGGCGGGATCGACGGTTTTCTCACCCCGCGGATAGGCGTACCAGCCAAGTCCGGTCTTGCGGCCGAGCCGGCCCGCCTCGCACAGCCTGTCGGCGATCTCAACGTAACGCTCTGCGGGATTGCGCGTCGCAGCCTGGCGCTTGCGGCGCGCCCAGGCGATCCCGAGGCCGGCCATGTCGCTGACGGCGAAGAAGCCCATGGGGAAACCATAGGCCTCCATCGCGGCATCGATCTCCTGCGGAAACGCGCCATCCTCCACCATGAATTCCGCCTCGCGGCGATAAGCGGAGAAGATGCGGTTGCCGACAAAACCTTCGGTGACGCCGCAGACGATCGGGAGCTTGCCGAGACGCTTGACGAAAGCGAGCGCGCTTGCCAGCACGTCAGGCGCGGTTTTCGTGCACTCGACCACCTCCACGAGGCGCATGATATTGGCCGGCGAGAAGAAGTGTAGTCCGACCACGCGGGACGGATCGGCGGTGGCGGCGGCGATGGTGTCGGGATCGAGATAACTTGTGTTGGTCGCCAGAATGGCCTGCGGCGCGACGATACCGTCGAGCCTGCGGAACAGCTCGGTCTTCACCGCAAGGTCGTCAAAAACCGCCTCGATGACCAGATCGGCCGTCGCGAGGTCTTTGGCATCGGCGGTCGTCTCCAGCCGGGCAAGGCAGGCGTCGCGCGTCTCGAGCGTGAGGCGTTTTGATTGGACGGCCTTGTCGAGCAGGCCGGAAATGCGGGCGCGGCCGCCCTCGGCCGCCTCCACACTCTGTTCAAGCGCGACGACGCGGTAACCACCGGTGAGTGCAGAGACGGCAATGCCGGAGCCCATCAGCCCCGTGCCGACCACGCCGACGGTCTCGATGCGCCGCGACTGCACGCCCTCAAGTGCATCGACCCTGCCGGCGGCGCGCTCGGCGAAGAAGACATGCCGCAAGGCGGCGGACTCCTCGGAGTCGCGCAGGCGCAGGAAGGTGGCCCGCTCCTCTGCCAGCCCCTGTTGGAGATCAAGCCGGCCGGCCGCCCTGACAAGGCGGATGGCCTCGGCGGGCGCCGTCTGGCCCCGGCTCTTGCCGATGACTTTCGCCTCCACCGCGCTGACGGCAATCTCATCCGCGTGGGACACGGCAAGCGCACCGGTGCGGCGCAGCGGCTGCCCGGCCTTTTCCCGCACGGTTGCGATGGCGGCGGCGACGGCATCGGCGGCAACGGTGTCGGCAAGGCCCAATGCCACAGCCTCGACGCTCTTCACCGTCCGGCCTGTGCCGATGAGATCGATGGCCGCGACCGTGCCGATCAGACGCGGCAGACGCTGCGTTCCGCCGGCACCGGGCACGAGGCCGAGCTTCACTTCCGGCAGGCCGAAGCTCGCACCGTCCCCGGCGATGCGGCCGTGACAAGCCAGCGCCACCTCGCAGCCACCACCGAGGGCCGCGCCGTTCACGGCTGAGACCACCGGCTTTTCCGAGCCTTCGATACGCTCGATCACCTCGGGCAGCATTGGCGCGATCGGCGGCTTGCCGAATTCGCGGATATCGGCCCCGCCGATGAAGGTCCGGCCCACGCTGGCGATCACGACACCCAGGATAGCGGGTGTTTCGGCGGCATGGTCCAGCGCTGCGACGAGCCCGGCGCGGACGTGCGCCGAGAGCGCGTTGACCGGCGGATTGTCGATGGTGACGACGAGCACGCCGTCATGGCTGGAAGCCGAAACGCTCTCGGAAAACCGCATCTTCACGCCTATTCGGGAACGACGGCCGTGGCCTGGATTTCGATCTTGGCGCGGTCTTCCACCAGCGCCACCACCTGCATGGCGGCCATGGCGGGATAGTGCCGGCCGATGGTTTCGCGATAGGCCTGGCCGATGCCGCGCAGATTGCTCAGATATTCCTGCTTGTCGGTGAAATACCAGGTCATGGAGGTGATGTGGTGTGGCTCGGCACCACCGGCGGCGAGCACGGCCACGACATTCTTAAGCGTCTGGCGCACCTGCTCGACGAAATCGTCGGTCTCGAACTGCGCCTGCGCATTCCAGCCGATCTGACCGCCGACGAAGAGCGTGCGGCCCGACGCCGCCACGCCGTTGGCATAGCCGATGGGCTTCGCCCAGCCTTCCGGTTGCAGGATGGTGTGCATGGTCTCTCCTATCGTGCCGCGTCCTTCATCAGCTCGCGGCCGATGATGAGCTTTTGAACTTCCGTCGCGCCCTCGTAGATGCGCAGCGCCCGGATCTCGCGGTAGAGCCGCTCGGTGATTTCGCCCGTGCGCACGCCCCTGCCCCCGAACAGTTGCAGCGCCTGGTCGATGACCCATTGGGCATTTTCCGTCGCGGTCATCTTGGCCATCGCCGCTTCGCGCGTCGTGGGTTGCTTCTGCACATCGCGCTTCCAGGCGGTGCGGCTGGTCAAAAGCGCGGCGGCATCGATGGCGGTCGCCATTTCGCCGAGCGTGCTTTGCGCCGTCGGCAGGTCGGAGAGTGTGGCGCCGAACATTTTTCGGTTTTTCGCATAAGCCACCGCTTCATCGAGCGCGCGGCGGGCAAAGCCGGTGGCCGCCGCCGCCACGGACGGGCGGAAAATATCGAGCGTGCGCATGGCGATCTTGAAACCTTCGCCGGGGCTGCCGAGCAGCTGCGTCGCGGGGATGCGGCAATTGTCGAAACGGATGCGGGCAAGCGGATGCGGCGCGATGGTCTCAATGCGCTCGGCGATGGTGAAACCCGGCGTATCGGCGAAGACGACGAAAGCGGAGATGCCGCGCGTGCCGGGCGCTTCGCCGGTGCGGGCGAAGAGTGTATAGACATCGGCGATGCCGCCGTTGGAAATCCAGGTCTTTTCACCGTCGAGAATGAAATGGTCCCCCTCCCGCCGGGCGACGCAGGCGAGCGCGGCGACGTCTGAGCCGGCGTCGGGTTCGGAGAGCGCGAAGGCGGAGAGCCATTCGCCGCGCGCCACTTTTGGCAGCACCTGCTCCTTCAGCGCGAGCGAGCCGGACAGGCTGATCGCGCCGGTGCCGAGCCCCTGCATGGCAAAGGCGAAGTCGGCGAGGCCGTCAGTATAGGCGAGCGTTTCGCGCACCAGGCAGAGCGTCCGGCTGTCGATCTCCTCACTGGCCCCGCCGAAAGCTCTTGGAACGCAATGGCGCAGGATACCGGCGGCGCCGAGGCTCGCGACCAATTGCCGACAGGCTGCATCGACATTGCCATGGTCGATATTGTCGAGGCCGCCGCGCGCGACGAAGCCGTCGAGTTCAGCTGCAAGCGCGCGATGGCTCTCGTCGAAGAACGGCCAGTCGAGGTGATCGCGGGTCGGCCCCATCTTCAGTTCCCCTCGAAGGCGGGCTTCGCTTTGGCGGCGAAGGCTTCGAAGGCGCGGCGGAAATCGCCGGTCGCCATGCAGATCGCCTGCGCCTGCGCTTCCGCCTCGATCATCTGGTCGATGCCCATCGCCCATTCCTGATCGAGCATCTTTTTCGTCATGGCATGGGCGAACCATGGGCCATTGGCGAGAGTGCGGGCGAATTTTTGGGCTTCGGCGAGCACGGTGTCGCGCTCGTGCAGGGCGTTGTAGAAACCCCAATTGTGGCCTTCCGCAGCGCTCATCACCCGGCCGGTGAACAGCAGTTCGGCGGCGCGGCCCTGGCCGATGATGCGGGGAAGGATGCCGCAGGCGCCCATGTCCGCTCCGGCAAGCCCGACGCGGGTGAAGAGGAAGGCGGTCTTCGTTTCCGGCGTTGCCACACGGTGGTCAGAAGCCATGGCGAGGATCGCGCCGGCACCGGCGCAGATGCCATCGACGGCAGCGATGATCGGTTGCGGACAGGCGCGCATCTGGCGCACAAGCTCGCCCGTCATGCGGGTAAAGGCGAGAAGATCCGGCATCGCCATTTCGGTCAGCGGCTTGATGATATCGAAGACGTCACCGCCCGAGGAAAAATTGCCGGCGGCGCCCGTCAGCACCACGGCGCGCACGTCACTGGCCCGCGTCAACGCGCGGAAGAGGTCGCCCAGCTCCTCATAGCTTTCGAAGGTCAGCGGGTTTTTCTTGTCCGGGCGGTTCAGCGTGATCGTCGCGACGCGGCCATCGGCATCCGTCTCGAACAGGAAATGCTTCGCGACATGGTTCTTGAAGGGGCGCTGCTTGGCCTGCATGGGGTTCGTCATGTCATCGTCCTTCACAGAATTTCGCCGCCGGCGACCGCGATAGCCTGTCCGGTGATTGCGCTTGCCCCTTCCGAGGCGAGCCAGGAAACCGTGTGCGCCACCTCGGCCGGGCTCACCAGCCGGCCCTGCGGGTTGGAGCGCGCAAGGCTGGCGCGCGCCTCCTCACGCGAACGGCCGGTTTTTTCCGTGATCGTGTCGAGCGCACCGTCGATGAGCGGCGTATCGGTGAAGCCGGGGCAGACGGCGTTGACGGTGATGTCGGTACGGGCCAGTTCCAGCGCCAGCGCCCGCGTCAGGCCGATGACGCCGTGTTTGGAGGCGCAATAGGCCGAGACATAGGCATAGCCGGTGAGGCCCGCCGTGCTCGCGACATTGACGATGCGGCCCTTGCCGGCCCGACGCACGGAGGCGAGCGCGGCCTGCGTAACGATATAGACGCCGGTGAGATTAATGGAGAGCACGCGCTGCCAGAGGGCGAAATCGGTCTTCTCGAACGGCGCCGAGGGCGCTTCGCCGGCGCAGTTGACGAGCACGGCGATCTCGCCGGCCGATGCGACGGCGGCCGCGATGCCGCGCTCGACGGCCGCGGCATCCGTCACGTCGAAACCGTCGTGGACAAAAGCATCACCACCGGCCGCGCGGATCTCGTCACGCACGGCCTCCAGAGGTCCGGCCCGCCGGCCGGCGAGGCTGACGATATGCCCCTCGGCGGCGAGCGTCAGCGCGATGGCCTTGCCGATGCCGCTGCCGGCACCGGTGACGAAAGCGTGCCGTTTGCTCATGGCTTGCCCGCCGTCGTCGCGCGGGCGAGGTTGTTCACATATTGCGCGCGGGCGGAATAATATTGTTTCGGCCAAGGCTGGGCATCGTAGCCGATCTTCGCCGCCTCGTGCATCACGAAGGACGGGTCGGCGAGATGCGGGCGGGCGACGGCGCAGAGATCGGCGCGGCCGGCGGCGATGATCGAATTGGCGTGATCGGCCTCGGAAATCGCGCCGACGGCGATGGTCGGCACCTGGATCTCGTTGCGGATCTTGTCGGAAAACGGGGTCTGGAACAGGCGACCATAGACCGGCTTCTCCTCCTTCACCACCTGGCCGGACGAGCAGTCGATCATATCGGCGCCGGCCTCCTTGAACATCCTCGCGAAGATCGCCGCATCCTCCGGCGTGTTGCCGCCCTCGTGCCAGTCGTTGGTCGAGAGGCGCACGGAGATCGGCCTGTCCTCAGGCCAGACCTTACGGATGGCGTGGAACACTTCGAGCGGGAAGCGGGCGCGCGCCGCGTGGTCACCGCCGTAGTCGTCGGTGCGCTGGTTGGTGAGCGGGGAGAGGAAGCTCGACAGCAGATAGCCGTGCGCGGCGTGCAGTTCGAGAATGTCGAAGCCGATGTCGCGCGCCCGTTCGGTTGCCGTCACGAAATCCGCGATGACGCGGTCCATGTCGTCGCGGGTCATTTCGCGCGGCGTTTGGGAATGCTTGAGATAGGGCAAGGCCGAGGCCGAGATCAGCGGCCATGCGCCTTCCGAGAGCGGCTGGTCGATGCCCTCCCAGGCGAGTTTCGTCGCGCCCTTGCGGCCGGCATGGCCGAGCTGGATACCGATCTTGGCGGGCGTTTCGTGATGCACGAAATCGACGATGCGCTGGAAAGCCTGCTGCTGCGCGTCGTTCCACAGGCCAAGGCAGCCGGGCGTTATGCGCGCATCGGGCGAGACGCAGGTCATTTCGGGGAAAACGAGGGCGGCACCGCCCATGGCGCGCGCGCCGAGATGCACGAGATGGAAGTCGCCCGGGAGACCATCCGTCGCCGAATACATCGCCATCGGCGAGACGACGATGCGGTTGCGGAGCGTCAGGCCACGCAGTTTGAAGGGCGTGAACATCGGCGGCGGCACGGCGCCGTTCGCGGCCTTCTCCGCACCCGCCCGCTCGGCGAACCAGCGCTCGAAACCTTCCAGCCACTCCCTGTCGCGCAGGCGCAGGTTCTCGTGGCTGATGCGCTGCGAGCGCGTCAGCATCGAATACATGAACTGTTCCGGCTCCAGCGTATCGGCATAGCGCGTGCCGACCACCTCGAACCATTCCATGGCGTTGCGCGCGGCATTCTGGATGCGGGCGACGTCGATACGGCGCACTTCTTCATAGGCCGCGAGCACGGCCGGGATATTGGCCTTGTCATGGCCGAGGATGTCGAATTGCCGGGTCAGCTCGATCGCATCGTCGATGGCAAGCTTGGTGCCGGAGCCGATGGCGAAATGGGCGGTGTGGGCGCTGTCACCCATCAGCACGACATGGCTGTTGCCGTTGAAATGGCTCCATTTCTCGCAGATCAGCCGGCCGAAATTCAGCCAGGCGGAGCCGCGCAGGTGGCGTGCATTGGTCATCAGGCTGTGGCCGTCGAGGCTTTCGGCAAAGAGCTTTTCGCAGAAGGCGATGGACTGGTCCTGGTCCATCTGGTCCAGTCCATGCGCCTTGAAGACCTCGTCCGTCGTCTCGACGATAAAGGTCGAGGTCGTGTCGTCGAAGCGGTAGACATGCGCCTGGAACCAGCCGTGCTCCGTGCGCTGGAAATCGAAGGTGAAGGCATCGAACGGTTTGTTGGTGCCGAGCCAGATATAGCGGTTCGGCCGCACCACCATGTCGGGCTGGAAGACGTCGGCATATCTGTTGCGGATGCGGGAATTGACGCCATCGGAAGCGATGATGAGGTCGGCGTCCGGAAATTCCTCGTCGCCCTGCACGTCGCGCTCGAACAAAAGCTCGACGCCGAGTTCCAGGCAGCGCTCCTGCAGGATGTTGAGCATCTTCTTGCGGCCGATGCCGACGAAGCCGTGGCCGGTGGTGCGGATCTTGCGGCCCTTGAAGACCAGCTCGATATCATCCCAATGGTTGAAGGAAACCTCGATCGCCTCGGCCGTTTCCGGATCCCAATGGCGCATCGACTGCATGGTGGCGTCGGAGAAGACCACGCCCCAGCCGAACGTATCGAAAGCCCGGTTGCGCTCGACGACGGTGATCTGGTGTTCGGGATGCTGGCGCTTCATCAGAAGCGCGAAATAGAGACCGGCTGGCCCACCACCGATACAGACGATCCGCATGTCGTTCTCCTCCCGAGCTCCGGCCGCGTGCGTCGCAGACGCCGCACGGGCTTCCGGACTGTGGCAGCAGGTTGGACCCGTTTCGGAGAAATTTCAAGCTTAAAATTGTTTTGGCGTCACGATACGCGCAAGCGCAGTCCGCCGGTGTGGCGCACCGGGCAAAACATGCTTGGAGAGGCGAAAAGCTTTCTCAGCCACCCTTGGCGAGCGAGGCGATAACCGAGCGCTTGAGCTTGGCAAGCGCGTCCATCAGCACGGCGCCATCTGCCGGTTCGAGACCGGCGAAGAGGTCGGAAATCCAGTCGGCGTGGCGGGCCGCCATCTTCTCGAATTCGGCGCGGCCGAAGGGGGTGAGCGCGATAATCTGCACGCGGCGGTCGGTCGGAAGCGTCGTGCGGCTGAGATGACCGCTCTCCGTCAGGCGCTCGACGAGCACGGTGATATTGCCCGGTGACACCATCATGCGCTTCGAGACCTCGCCCAGCACCATGCCGTCGGGCGCTCGCTCCAGCTGGGCCATCAGGTCGAAGCGCGGCAGGGTGGAATCGAATTCCTCACGCAGGCGTCGGCGCACTTCGCTTTCCACCAGCGTCGAGCAGGTGAGCAGGCGCAGCCAGAGGCGAAGCTCGGCACGGTGATCGTTCGGCGCCTCCAGAGCCTTGGTTTCGCCATCCAGCCAGTCCGGCGCGATGGCGAATTCGTCGTCACCCGTCATAACAAAGGTCCGTTCCCTGTCCCGTCGCCTTGCCTTTTAGAGATGTTTGCAGCGCTTGGACAGCGCCGTCATTTGGCGGCGTGCAGCGCGGAAAGCGGCGGCGCAGTGCGGTCGCCGTCCTCCGATTGGGCAAAGACGGTCACCGTCAGGCCGATATGCGCAGCCATCAGGGCCTGCGCCCGCGCGGCATCCCGGTCCAGAGCGGCCTCCATCAGCTCGGTATGATGCTTAATCGACATGGCGTCATGAAGCGCCGCGACCGCCGCCTCGTAGCCTTCCGTCCTGCCCTCGGCCGCGCGAAGCGCCGGGGCGAGGCTGAGGAAACGGTGATGGCGGCGCAGCTGGTCGGACACCGTCGCCTGGAAACGCATGAGCCAGTTGGAGCGGGCAGCGCTGATCAAGGCGGTGTGGAAGGCGGCGTGCCGTTCGTCCCACTCGTCGATCTCGGCCTCCGTCGCCGTTTCGACGACCAGCTTGCAACGCGACAGCCGGTAATGCGCCGTGACGACCTCCGATTCCCAGGCGCTGTCGCCGTTGGCAATCGCTTCCAGCAGGAGCGGAATTTCCACCACCATGCGCGCGCGCGTGAGGTCCTCCAGCGCACCGAGAGAGACCGGGGCGACGGCAAAGCCGCGATTGCTGATCGCCGTCACCAGTCCTTCGGCCTCCAGCCGCGACAGCGCCTCGCGCAACGGCGTCCAGCCAAGTTCGTAGCGATCGCGCAAGGCACTCAGCTTCATCGGCGCACCGGGCCTCAGCCGCGTCGCGAGGATATCGCGGCGCAGCAGGCGATAGGCGGATTCGGTCTTGGTCGCTTGCTCGTGCTCTTGCATCGAGATCCCCTGGCACCCGGCAACTCTCTGCATCAAATATATATAGTTTTGGCCCTGCAATCAAAATATATATATTATTGACAAGCCGCTCCACCGCCGCCATGATCCGCGCCAAGCCGCTGGAGAACGGCGGCCGCTTGTCATCTCTGGGAGGATTTCATGAGCAGGCTTACAAAGTCATTCGTTTCGGGATTGGTTCTGGCCGGCGCCCTGGCGCTTGGCGCCGCAAACGCGCTCGCCGAGCCGATCCGCATCGGCATTGCCAATTTCGGCGAACATCCACAGCTTGCCGCCTCGATTGCCGGCTTCAAGAAGGCGATGGCCGAAAACGGCTTCGTCGAGGGCAAGGACGTCGTCTATTCCGAAAGCCACACCAATTTCGACGCCTCGCTGGTGCCGCAGATGATCGCCAAGCTGCAGGCCGAACAGCCCAAGCTGATCTACACGATCACCACGCCGGTCTCGCAGATCGCCAAGAAGGCACTCGCCGGCTCCGGCATTCCGGTCGTCTTCTCGGCCGTCACCGATCCGGTGGCCGCCAAGCTGGTGCCCTCCTGGGAAGCCGGCGACGACGGCATGACCGGCGCGACCGACCTGCAGGACGTCGCCGCCGTGATGGAATTCGCCCACAAGCTGCTGCCGAACGCCAAGCGTTTCGGCGT
>NZ_JBLZPH010000046.1:0-48178 GCF_049199205.1 Shinella sp. M31
CGTGACCATCCGGCGAATAGGCGAACTTGTAGATCGTCTCGTGGCTGACCGAGATCGGATGGCGCTCCAGCCGCATCCGACCGGCGATCTGTTGCGGCGACCAGCCGTGCACGATCCGTTCAATGACGGACTGGCGGACATGCGAGAAGCTGGCAAGCTTCCTTAGCTTGGCACGACGCTCACACGCCATGTCATGCGCCGTCGTGCAATGATAGCCGCTGAGATCGGGCCATTCCTTGTCGATATAGACATTGCGCCGAACCTCGCGGAAGATCGTCGAGCGATGACGTCCAAGTTTCTCCGCGATGATATCGATGCTCAGGCCGGCGTGGCGCCAGCGGGCGATCCTGCGGCGTTCGTTCAGATCAAGATGGGAGTAGGTGCGTTTCATGTCAGCGTCCTTGCGACTGATAACCCATTGGCATCATTCGTAAGTCGCACTTCATACTTGAACCCACCCTTGGGCCTGGAACATATCGCATAAGACTTATTATGGAACCTGTTGCCGTGCTGACTCCTTTCCACCCTCCGAAAGAGGCGTGTCGCTGTTTGCGGGCCTCACGCAGCGCCTGCTTCGTGACGGCGCATGGGACGTCGGCACCCTCTATCCGGCGCCGATCCTGCAAATTTCAGACTGAGGCTGAACGAAACGTCCGGGCAAAGTGCGGCACATTTGGTTTCTAGTGAGACTCGCGCTACGCTAAAGCTTCCCTTGCCGCCTTCACGAAGGCAGCGATCTTGTCGATATCTTTGCGGAAACCACCTTGCGGCAACGGCTTGTTGGTGTGGGTCAGCGAATCCACCGCCCAGGGCTGCACGGCGGCGATGGCATCCGCGACATTGTCTGGGCCGAGACCACCAGCAAGGATGACCGGCAGCTTGCTGCGCTTGACGATCTCGCGGCTCAGCGACCAGTCGTGCGTGACGCCCGCCGCACCGATGCCGCCGATATGGGCGGCAACGGAATCGAGAATGAAAATATCCGAATAGGGCTCAAAGGCAGCCGCATGGTCGAGCGCCTCCGGCCCCGTCATCGGGATGGCCTGCAGGATGCGCAGTTGCGGATAAATCGGCAGGAGTTTTTCCCGCAAGACTTTTACCTGCTCTGGCGTCACCAGCGCGATATTGCCGCAAAGGTGCAGCACGTCCGGCTGGACCGCCGCCACCATGTTGGCGATGGCCCCAAGGTCGCTTTCGACCGACAGCGCAACGCGTTGCGCCTTACCCTTGAGAGCATCGGCGATCTCGCGGGCGGTCGCAAAGTCGATCTCCCCCGGCAGCCCGCGATTGGACGGGGTCAGGCCGAGATAGTCGACGCCGGCAGCGGCGGCGGCGAGAGCCTCGGAGACGGTCTGCATGGTGTAAATCTGGACTTTCACGGCACTACCTGTGTCTGGGGGACTAAATTGATTTGGGAAGAATGGCGTTGACCATTCGCTCTTCGGTGAGTTGCGCGCGTTCGGCGTTGCGCGCGACGAGCGCTGAATAAAGCGCGTCTATAAGCGCCATCTGCGCGATCTGGGCGGCCATCGGCTCACTGCCCTGCTCGTGAGAAACGCTGACCAGCACGACATCGGCCAACCGCGCCAGCGGCGAGGCGCTATTGCCGGTAATGCACAGCGTCGCCGCGCCTCGCGATCTTGCTTCCTGCAGCACCAAGACAGGATCGCTGGTGATGCCTGAATAGGAAATGACCACGACGAGATCATCCGCTCCGGTCAGCGCCGAATGCATGATCTGAAGCTGGGAATCGACTGGCGCATCACAGCGCAACCCAAGACGGATGCAACGCTGATAGAAGGCTTGGGCGACAATGCCCGACCCGCCGACGCCGCCGACGAGGATGTGCCGAGCGCCGGCGATCAGATCGAGCGCCTTGGCGAAAGTTGCCTCGTTCAGCACGCCCTGTGTATCATTGATCGCCTGCGCTACGGCACGAAACAGGCGGCTGGCGGCCTGAAGGTCGCTTGCCTCCGGCTCGCTCGCCGTCTCGGCGCCACCACCGCGCGGCTCTTGCGCCAATGCGAGTTTGAGGTCGGTGAAGCCCTCGAACCCGGCCGTGCGGCACATGCGCAGCACCGTCGTGTCGCTAACGTCAGTTGCTTGGGCAATGGCCGACATGGAATGGCGGATCGTCGCCTCGACATTGTCGAGAACCCACAAAGCGACACGACGCTCCGAATCCGACAGCTTTGGAAGCACGCTGCGCAACCGGCTGCTGGCTGGGCTCAACGGAGCACGCTGATCGACATTCATGGACGGTTTTCTCGCTGGCGAACGCTTCAGGAACGACGCTAGCATGGCGATGTTGTGGTGTCACTATGGACATGAGATTTTTGATGTGGCCTCACTACATGAGGCAGCCGGAGGCGCTGCATACGCTTTTCGGGGAGGAAATCGTGAAGCTGAAACGTCTTCTCATTGCAGGCGCATCCTTGATACTGGCAACACTTCCAGCGACCGCTGGTGAGCTTACCTTCTGGCACGCCTATGCCGGACAGCAGGACAAGGTCGATTTCATCAACTTTGCGCTGGACGCCTTCGCCAAGAAGCATCCCGACATCACGCTCGATGTCGTCGCGGCCGAACAGTCGGCCTACAAGACCAAGCTGAACACCGCGATGGCCTCCGGCAACCCGCCCGACGTATTCTACACCCTGCCCGGCGGCTTCTTGAACGCCTTCGTCAAGGGGGGGCAGATGTACGCACTCGACCAGGACCTCGCCAAGGATGGCTGGCGCGAGAGCTTCCTGGAAAGTGCCATCGCCCAGACGAGCAAGGACGGCCACACCTATGCCGTGCCTGTAGACGTCGATTCCGTCGTCTTCTGGTACGACAAGGCGCTGTTTGCCGAAAAGGGCTGGACGGTTCCCAAGACCTATGACGAGTTGATGGCGCTTGCCGAGAAGATCAAGGCCGAGGGCATCGTGCCCTTCGCGCTCGGCAACAAGGATTCCTGGCCGGCGACTTTCTGGTTCCAGTACATGGAAATGCGCCTGAAGGGTTCCGGCGTCGTCGCCGCCTTCGTCAATGGCGATGCCAATGCGACGCTCGGCCCGGAAGGCGAAAAAGCCTTCGAAAAGGTCGCCGATATCGCCAAGAACGAATATTTCCCGACCGGCTTCAACGGCATGAGCGACCAGGAAGCCAACATGCTCTTCCTGAACGGCCAGGCGGCGATCCTGCTCAACGGTACTTGGCAGATCGGCGCTTCGGCCGATGCGCCCGAGGGCTTCGACCTCGGCACCTTTGCCTTCCCGACTGTTGAAGGCGGCGCGGGCGACCAGACCGACGTGCTGGCCGGTGTAGCCGCCTCCTTCGGTATTTCGGAAAAGGCCGAGAACAAGGCCGATGCCGTCACGCTCCTGAAGTTCCTCTCCTCGCCCGAGGTGATGACCAAATACGTTGAGCTGCGCAAGACGATGGTGACCGTGAAGGGCGCCACGACGGAAGCGGCCGCCGGCCCCGTGCTCTACGGCATCAGCAACGACCTGATGAGTGCCGCCGGCCATCTCGACTCCTTCTACGACACGGCGATGCCGCCGGCTGCGACCAACACCTATTACACCGCCCTGCAGGGCGCATTGGATGGGTCCGTGACGCCGGCCGACGCCGTCAAGCGCCTTGAAGGGGCGCTGAAAGAAAACAAATAGCCTCCCAAGGCCGCAGCCGCCGGGGCGCCCGGCGGCTGCACGCATCTCCAGACGCCGGCGGGATCATGAGCACGGACATCGGCCTAGCGAAAAGACACAATCGGGCGACGCTGCTCTTCCTGGCGCCGGCGCTGATCTTCGTCTTCGCCTTCGTCGCCTATCCGGTGGTCTACGCCGGCTGGCTGTCGATGTTCGAATGGGACGGCGCATCGGCACCGATCTTCGTCGGCGTCGGCAATTTCCTCAGGCTTGCTGCCGACGCCGTCTTCTGGGCGTCGCTCGGCCGCAATCTGCTGGTTGCCCTGTCGGCCATCGTCTTCCAGGTTTTTCTCGCGCTCGCCATCGCCTATTGCCTTGTGCGCATCGTGCCGGCCTTCAGCCGCATCTTCCTGTTCTTTTATCTTGTACCGGTCATGGTCAGCGAGATCTGCATCGGCTTGCTTTGGCGCTTCATGTACAACCCCTATTTCGGGCTGGTGAACGCCGCGCTGAAGGCCGTTGGCCTCGACAGCCTCAAGCGCGGCTGGCTGGGCGAATCCGAAACCGCCTTCCTCGCCGTTGTCGTGGTGATGAGCTTCACCTATCTCGGCCTTTATGTCCTGCTCTTCACCGCCGCCGTGCGCAGCGTGCCGGAAAGCGTCTATGAGGCGGCCGAACTCGACGGCGCCGGTGATTTCAGAAAATTCTTCTCCATCACCGTGCCGATGGTGTGGGACGCCGTACGCGCCAATTCCCTGCTCGCGATCATCGGTTCGCTCAAAACCTTCTCGCTCGTCTTCGTGCTGACCAATGGCGGGCCGAGCCACGCCAGCGAGGTCGTCTCCACCTATCTCTACAAGATGGGCTTCGGCAGTTTCCAGATGGGCTATGCCGCCACCATCGGCTTCGTGCAGATGGTGCTGACGGCGCTCGCCGCCTGGGTCGTCTTCCGGTTCCTGCGCCGCAAGGGGGATGCATGAACGCTGTGCGCCGCTGGAACCGCACGAGCACGATCGTGCTCGCCCTCCTCACGCTCCATGTGTTGATGGTAATCTTCCCCTTCGTCTGGATGATCTACAGCACCTTCAAGACCAACAAGGAATTCATGCGTTCCGTCTGGACCTTCCCGACGAGCCTGAATTTCGACGCCTATATCGGCGCCTGGAGCGGCGGGGCGCTCGGCGGCTACGCGGTCAATTCGCTGATCATCATGGCCGGCGCGACCATCATCGCGGTGCTGGTCTCGACGCTCGCCGGCTATGCGCTCGCCGTCTATCGTCCACGCTGGATGCCGGCTGTGGAACTGTCGCTGACGGCAGCGATGGCCATTCCCGCCTATGTCGCGCTGGTGCCGCTCGTCGTGATGCTGCGCACCGCCGGCCTTCTAGATACCCATCTCGGCGTCATCCTGCCGACCGCCGCCTTCAACGTGCCTGTATCGATCTTCATCATGCAGGCCTTCTTCAACACGCTGCCGCGCGAGCTCTTCGATGCCGGCCGCGTCGATGGCGCCTCCGAATGGATGATCTTCCGCACCATCGCCCTGCCGATCGCCCGGCCCGCCATGTTCACCGTCGGCATCGTCAACATGATCTGGGTGTGGAACGATTTCCTCTTTCCCGTCGTCTTCATCAACAATCCCGCCCGCAAGACGCTGCCGGTCGGCCTTACTGATTTCGTCGGCGAGCATGTGACCAACTATCCGGTCATGCTCGCAGCGATCCTGATGGCGGCCATCGCGCCCCTCATCCTTTTTGTCTTTTTCGAACGCCAGATCACGGCCGCCCTCATCGGCGGCGCCGTGAAGGAATGACCTTTCCAGGAGAAATGCCCATGTCCGACACCCCTTCCAAAGCCCTCGAATTTGCCAGCCGCGCCGTCTTCTACGAGCCTGAGGAGCATTCCCAGTCGATCAGCTACCCGATCTACATGTCGGCGAATTTCCAATATGGCGGCGACATCTACGACCAGATCGTTGCCGGCGCGCGCAAAGAAGTGAACATCTATTCGCGCTGCGGCAACCCGACGGAATACAAGCTTGAGGAGCATATCGCACAGCTGACGGGCGGAACCGGCTGCCTTGCCACCGCTTCCGGCATGGCCGCCATCTCGCATGCCCTCTTCGGCATCATGAAGGCCGGCGATCATATCGTCGCCGACCTCACCACCTATTCCTCGACCCATGAATTCTTCGATCATCGCGCCCGGGACTTCGGCCTCAAGGTCAGCCTAGTCGATTGCACCGACGTGCGCGCCGTCGAAAACGCCTTCACGCCCGAAACGAAGGTCCTCTACGTCGAGGCCATCGCCAACCCGACAATGAAGGTGCCGCCGCTCAGGAAGCTCGTGGAGATCGCCCATGCGCGCGGCATCGTCGTCATCTGCGACAACACTTTCGCCTCGCCCGCGGTCTGCCGCCCGCATGATTTCGGCGTCGACGTCGTGGTGGAAAGCGCCACGAAATTCATCGGCGGCCACAACGACGCGGTCGGCGGTGTCATCACTCTGAAATCCGATATCTTGCAGAAGGACTGGCTGGAGGACGTGCGCTGGAACACGCTGAACAAGCTCGGCGCGCCGATCTCGCCCTTCAACGCCTGGCTCCTGCTACGTGGTGCGCAGACACTTGCGCTGCGCCTCGAAAAGCAGTGCGCCAATGCGATAGCGCTCGCCAAGCATCTCGAAGCCCACCCGGCCGTCAAGCGCGTTTTCTATCCCGGCTTGCCCTCGCATCCGAACTACGCTTCGGCTTCGGAACAACTGATCGGCGGTGGCGCGATGCTCTCGTTCCAGGTCGATGACGAGGCCTGTGGCGTGCGCCTGCTGAAACGCCTGCAGCTCTGCTGCTTTGCGGCCAGCCTCGGGGGGCTTCGCACCACTACGCAGGTGCCCGCCACAATGGCCTTCCTCGACATTCCGAGCCAGGAACGCGAGGCGATGGGTGTCGTCGATGGCCTCGTGCGCTTTTCGGTCGGCATCGAACATATCAACGACATCATCGCCGACGTCGACCAGGCCATCGCCCTTATGCACGTCGACCTCTGAGGCGCAGAAAATGGCAGCCGTCGTCCTTCTCGGCGATATCAACATTGATCTCGTGCTCGCCATTCCCGCCTATCCCGGCGTGGGTGGCGAGGCGATCGCCACTGGCCAGACGGCGATGATCGGGGGATCGGCGACGAACACGGCCTTCGCGCTCGCCAAGGCCGGGCACGATTGCCGTTTGATCGGCCGGCTGGGCACCGATTCCTGGGGCCGCGAGGCATTGTCGGAGCTTGCCGCTGCGGGCATCTCTACCCGGTGGATCGGCCGCGACGATCGGGAACCGACCCAGATCAACGTTATCACCGTCAGCCCCGCCGGCGAGCGCACGATGTTCGCCTATCGCGGCGCCAACGCGCGCCTGTCAGCTACGGATGTCGATCCGGCAGCCTTTGCCGGTGCGGCCCTCTTCCATCTTTCCGGCTATGCTCTGCTCGAGCCGTATCAGACGGAATCCGCCCTCACCGCCATAGATATTGCCGTCGACGCGGATATTCCCGTCACTCTCGACATTCCCGGCGGTGTGGTGGCCGACATCGTAGCACAGATAAGGGCGCTGCTTCCCCGGGTCGACACGATCATGCTCGGCAGCGCCGATCTTCCGGTCCTTCTGGAACAGCCGGGAGCGGAGGACGAGGAAAAACTCGTCGCCATGTTGCTGGAAAGCGGCGTCCGGCGCGTGGCGATGAAGGGATCCGACGGAAAGCCGTCCTGCCTTTACCGGACCGGCAAAACAGCGCGCGCGCCCTGGTTCCCAGTCGAGGTAGTTGACACGGTCGGCGCAGGGGATGCCTTCGCCGCTGGCCATATCCATGGCCGCGTCACGGGCCTTACCGATCCCGACTGCTGCCGTATCGCCAATGCCTATGGCGCGGTAGCTGTCACACGCAAGGGCGCCGGGCGGGCGATGCCCACCAAAGATGAGGTTTTGGAATTTCTGAAAAAGGCTGACGACCCGACCTGAGTGGCCATTCGATAAGCGTTAAATTTTCCGTTTCTCATCTAAGCTCTATCAGTGCCCTGCACCGGTGGTCGCCGTCGCAATGGCCGCGAGCAGTAGGAGATTCGTCGCTTTCCAACGGGTCGGCCGCTTGCCCCTTAAATCCCGGCGGAACCGGCGAGGTCATGCGGCATTCTCCCTGGATAAGGAGAACGCCATGACGAAGCCTGATGACAGTGAGACCGTACTACCCACGCCGGTCGTTGAAGACCCTCACCCTGGCAGCATCTCTGACGGGACACATCCCGCGGCGAGGGAACATAAGCAACCGAAGCCATCCGAAGGAGGCGTTACTTCCGATCGTGTGTCGGGTTCCGCCGACAAGCCCGACCTTAAGGAAGGCGAGACAACGGTAAATTCAGAAGCTCCGAAACATCCAAACAGAGCTGCCTACGGCTCTTGAGAGAGGGGACCATGGACGACGATCTTTTAACTCGCTTGGAATCTGACAGTGCCGCCCTGCGGCGTCGAGCGCAGGAGATGGGTAAGTTTAATGAGGAGCAGGACATCGCCATGCTCATGCAGGGGCTTGCCACGACGATGGATGCAATTCGAGCGCTGGCCATTACTGTCGGTCGTCTTGATGGCCTATCGGGATTAGGGAAGAGCGGCGACTAGCTTTTGGTTTCGCGTCCGGTTTCATGCCTTTCAGCCGGATTGGAAGGCCCCAGACCATCGATGGCATGACCGATCGGCCATCCTCGTGGCGGACCACCAAACCTGGTGACCCAGGATACGTCTCATCGGGCGCGTTCGATTGGGCGATGTTCGCGGTCCCGAAATGCGCCGCGGCCCCGGCGGGGGAAACGCGGATGGTGAACGGTTGCACATCGCAGGCAGCTCCTCGGTCGTATCTCAATCGCGTAGAGCGTCGGCCGCGTCGACAACGTTGATTGCGTCTTTCTACAGGTGGAATTCAAGCTGAGAGGTGGCAGAAGGTTCCTTCTGCCCCAGGCTCGAAAGCGTAACGCCCAGCAACCGAACCTTTTTCGGGAACGGGTGTTCGCCTTCGAGCAAGGCCTGGGCCGCGGCCAGGATAGCATTGTCGTCGTGGAAACCTGCCGAGTGCGTCCGGCTGCGCGTGATGATCTGGAAATCGGCGAAGCGGATTTTCAACGTGACGGTCTTCGCGCCGATGTCGTGGCTCTCACAATACCGCCATACCTTCGCGACCAGGGGCTCCAGTTCACGTTTGGCCTTTTCGATGTCCTCGACGTCGACCGCAAACGTGTCTTCGGCGCCGACGGACTTTCGCTCCCGGTCCGGATTTACCCTCCGGTTGTCGATGCCGCGGGCAATGCCAAAGTAATAGGTTCCCGATTTTCCGAAGTGCTCTGTCAGGAACTCCAGCGATTTCGCCTTTAGGTCGGCGCCTGTCTCGATGCCGACCTCGGCCATTCTCTTTGCCGTCGCGGGGCCGACGCCATGGAATTTCTTCACCGGTAGGCTTTCGACGAAGGCCGGACCGTTCCTCGGCGTGATCACGGCCTGTCCGTTCGGCTTGTTGAGGTCGGAAGCTATCTTGGCCAGGAATTTGTTGTAGGAAATCCCGGCAGACGCATTGAGGCCCGTCGTTTGCTTGATCTTCGCGCGGATTTCCGCAGCGATCTCGCTGGCGATCTGCATGCCTTTCAGGTTGGTCGTCACATCAAGATATGCTTCGTCGAGGGACAGCGGCTCGATCAGCGGCGTGTACTCGGCGAAGATCTCACGGATTTGCATCGACACCGCTCGGTAGACGTCGAAGCGCGGCGTGACGAAGATTAGGTCGGGGCATTGGCGCGCCGCCGTGACCGATGGCATCGCGGAGCGCACGCCGAAGGCACGCGCCTCGTAGCTGGCGGCCGCGACGACGCCGCGTGCCGCGGGGCTTCCGACGGCGACCGGTTTGCCGCGCAGTTCGGGATTGTCACGTTGTTCGACCGACGCATAGAAGGCATCCATATCGACATGGATGATCTTTCGCGTCGGTGTGGCGTCGTCCTGGCTCATCTCATGTCCACATCGATCGCATGCGGGCGGTAACATCGATACGGATTTGCTTGGCGCTGCGCTCGCTGGCGGCGGCCGAGACCTTTGGCCAGCTCGTCACCTCGAAGAACTGCAAGAGTGTTGCCGGGATGAAGCGCGTGCGCGAGGCATAGACATGCCGGTCACCCTGGCTGTTTTGTCCGTGCGTGAAGAAACGTTGCGGCGTGATCAGGGAGAGACTGTCTCGCGCCCGTGTCATCCCGACGTAGAGCAGACGGCGCTCCTCTTCCAGTTCGGCAGTCGTACCGACACCGAGATCGGATGGAATACAGCCATCGATGACATTCAACATGAACACCGACCGCCATTCCTGGCCCTTGGCGGAGTGGATCGTCGAAAGGATCAGATAGTCCTCATCGAGCAAGGGCACACCGGCCTGATCGCTAGTGGCGTCGGGTGGATCGAGGGTGAGTTCGGTCAGGAAGCGCTCTCGGCTTGGATAGCCGCTGGCGATCTGTTCGAGCTGGCTGAGGTCGGCCTTGCGGGTATCGGCATCCTCATGGATGCGATCAAGGTGCGGCTCGTACCAGAGGCGCGCGAGACCAATTTCTCCAGGCCACCCGCCCTCGGTTTTGCGGAGGGTTGTGAGCAAGCTGATAAACGCAGGCCAATCCTTGCCCGTCTTCGGCGGTGGCGGAATTTCCGCAAGCGACTGAAGCGGCTCGGGATCGACGGCAATCGTATCGAGGATCTTGCCAGCCGTCTGAGGTCCGATTCCGGGCAGCATCTGCAGGAGGCGGAAGCCGGCGACGCGGTCTCTCGGGTTCTGCGCAAAGCGCAACGTCGCAAGCAGGTCCTTCACATGCGCGCTGTCGAGGAACTTCAAGCCGCCGAACTTCACGAAGGGGATATTCCGGCGGGTTAATTCCACCTCCAGCGCACCGCTATGGCTCGACGTCCGGAACAGCACGGCCTGCTGCTTCAAGGTCATGCCAATCTCTCGGTTCGCCAAAACCTGCTCGACGATGTAGTTGGCCTGGTCCGCCTCATCCTTCACCGTGACAAGCATCGGCCGCTGTTCGGACTCCCGGTCCGTCCAGAGGTTCTTGGTGAACCGTTCGCGGGCGAGATCGATCACGCCATTGGCCGCGGCGAGGATTGGCTGTGTCGAACGATAGTTGCGGTCGAGCGTGATGACGTCGGCCGGTTTTGGCGAGAACTCCTTCGGGAAATCGAGGATATTGCGCACCGTCGCCGCCCGAAACGAATAGATCGACTGGGCATCGTCGCCGACGACGGTCAGGCCGCGGCCGCCGGGCTTTAGCCCCATCAGGATAGAGGCCTGCAGGCGGTTGGTGTCCTGGTATTCATCGACAAGAACATGATCGAACCGGCCACCGATATCATCGGCCAGCTCCGGGTCAGACATGACCTGAGCCCAGTAGAGCAGCAGGTCGTCGTAATCGAGGACGTTCTGCGCTTGCTTTGCCTCGACGTAGCCGGCGAAGAGTTGCTTCAACTGCTCCTCCCAACCCATGACATAGGGATAGGACGATTTCAGAACCTCATTGATCGAGCTTTCGGAATTGACCACGCGCGAATAGATCGCAAGGCAGGTGCCCTTGGTCGGAAACCGGGTTTCCATCTTGGAGAAACCAAGCTCGTGGCGAACGAGGTTCATCAGGTCGGCGCTGTCTTCCCGGTCGTGGATGGTGAAATCGACATTGAGACCGATCTGCTCGGCATACATGCGCAGGATCCGGGCACCGATACCATGAAAGGTGCCGGCCCAGGCCATGGCATCCGTCATCACGGCGGATTTGTCGCCGAGCACCTGACGGCAGATGCGCTGCACGCGGCGCACCATCTCGGATGCCGCCCGGCGTGAGAAGGTCATGAGCAGGATGCGCCGCAGATCCGCACCATTGACGATCAGATGGCCGACACGGTGGGCAAGCGTGTTGGTCTTTCCCGAGCCAGCACCGGCAATGATCAGCAGCGGGCCGCCGATCGTGCCGTCGGTCAGGCCGACGCCATGCTCGACCGCCTCGCGCTGGCGGTCGTTCAGTTTCTCCAGATAGGCTGCCGTCATCTAACCCCAAATTTTCCTAAGAAAAAATTCCTGTTCTGTTCCCTTCACCCATCCCTTTGATCGGCCTTATGGAATCGCGCGGCGCGCTCGGTCCAGGGCGACCGTCATGGCCGGGAACGCTTTTTTAGGTGGATTGACTCGCAAAAGCGTTAGGAACAAAAAAGGAACGTATCAGCTTAGTCAGCTGCTGGAAACCCCTGAAGGAGCGTCATTTCTACCGTGTCGGAGCCTGCACTCAATCCCTTGCTTGTCGAGCTTCGCGAGCGCATCCGCCTGTTGGAAGGGGGTGCAGCACGCGTGCGGTCGGCTCTGCCGTTCGGGGTGCCGAAGATCGACGCATCCCTTCCCGGCGCCGGCCTTGCCTATGGCGCGCTCCATGAGGTCGCAGGCGGTGGTCCCGGCACGATCGACGGCGCGGCCGCCGCACTCTTCGCCGCCGGCGTCGCGGCGCGCACTAAAGGACCGATCGTCTGGTGCATGACGCGACCGGACCTGTTTTTTCCTGCGCTGGCCCAGGCGGGGCTTCATCCCGACCGCGTCTATTTCGTCGAGAGCGACAAGGAGGAAGATGTCTTGGCGAACGCCGAGGAAGCGCTTGCCTATGGCGGGCTCGGCGCTGTCGTCGCCGAACTTGTGCGCCTGCCGATGGTGGCGAGCCGACGGCTGCAGCTTGCCGCCGAAAAGACCGGGACGATGGCGCTGGTGGTCCGGCGCTGGCGTCGGCCGACAGAGGCCTCCGACTATGGTCAGCCGACCGCCTCGACCACGCGATGGCGGGTAAGCGTGCTTCCCTCAGAGGAACTGCCGGTCCCCTGCGTCGGACGGCCAAACTGGCTTCTGGAATTGATGCGCGTGAAAGCGGGCGAGTGCGCTGAGTTTATCGTTGGAGCCTGTGATGCCTCGGGTCGTATCGATCTATCTACCGGACCTGCCCACCGACAGGATCAGGCGGGCCGATCCTTCGTTGCCGGCTGAAAAACCGATCGCCGTCATCGCAAAAAGCGGTTCTCGGCGCTGGGTTGCAGCGGCCGATGCGGCAGCGCGGAAAGTGGGCGTGAAGGTCGGAATGCCGGCGGCAAAGGCACAGGCGCTGTTTCGCGATCTGATGCTGGTCGATGCCGATTCGGCGGCCGACGCCGCTGCCCTTGAACGCATCACGCTCTGGGCGCTGACGCAATATTCGCCCCTCGTTGCGATCGATGCGCCCGACGGGATAGTGATGGATACGGAAGGCGCCGACCATCTGCAGGGCGGAGAGCAAAACATGCTGACCGCAACGGCCAACCGGTTTCGCGCCAAGTCGCTGACGGCCCGTGTCGCCATCGCCGATACTTGGGGCGCGGCACGTGCCTGTGCCCGGGCGATCGCGCGCGAAACTTTCATCGTGCCGAAGGGCGAGACGGCGCGCGCTGTCGAACGCCTACCAATTTCCCTGCTCCGCCTGCCGGAAAAGGTCGTCTCGGATCTCAGGACGCTGGGGTTCCAGTCTATCGGCCAGCTGTCGGCAACGGCGCGCGCCCCCCTCGCCCTTCGGTTCGGACCTGAAATCGGCCGCCGCCTCGACCAGATGTATGGACGCATGCCCGAGCCCATCGATCCCATCCGCACACCGGATATCGTCGAGGTCAGCAAGGCGTTCGCCGAGCCGATCGGTGCTGCCGAGACGATCAACCGGTACGTCGCTGATCTCGCGCGGAAGCTCGTCGGCGAGTTGCAGAAAAGGGGTCACGGCGTCCGCCGCACCGACCTGATCGTCGAGAAGGTTGACGGCACGAGGCAGGCCATTCGCGCCGGCACGGCCAAGCCGTCGCGCGATGTCGCCTGGCTCACCAAGCTCCTGCGCGACCGGACGGAAAAGATCGAACCAGGTTTCGGCATCGAGCGGCTATCGCTCGTCGCCGCCATGAGCGAGCCGCTGGAGGAGGTTCAAAAGGCATCCTCACTGGTCGAAGAGGAGGTTACCGACGTCGTCCCCCTGATCGATATTTTCGCGAACCGCGGTCAGCGGGTCTACCGCGTGACGCCGGTGGCAAGCGACGTTCCGGAGCGCAGCGTGCAGCGGCTCGACCCAGCAGCAGCCGCAGTCGGCGCGACCTGGACCCAGCATTGGCCCCGACCTGTCCGCCTCCTCGCCCAGCCGGAGCTCATCGAGGTGATCGCGCTGATGCCCGACCACCCGCCAGTGTCGATCACCTGGCGGGGCAAGCGCCGACGCGTCAAGCGCGCCGACGGTCCAGAGCGGATATTCGGAGAATGGTGGAGGCGCGACGCGGAATATGATGCGGTGCGTGACTACTTTGTCGTCGAGGACGAGAGTGGCGAGCGGCTGTGGATTTTCCGCAGCGGTGACGGTGTCGATCCGGCAACCGGCTCTCACCGCTGGTTCATGCATGGGATCTTCGCATGAGCTACGCCGAGCTTCAGGTCACGACACATTTCAGCTTCCTGCGCGGGGCATCATCGGCCGACGCGCTTTTCCAGACGGCAAAGGCGCTCGGCATTCCCGCGCTCGGCGTGGTCGACCGCAATTCGCTTGCCGGCATCGTCCGGGCGCTCGAGGCATCACGCGAGACGAACATCCGTCTGGTCGTCGGCTGTCGTCTTGACCTCCAGGACGGCATGTCGATCCTCGTCTATCCGACCGATCGCGCCGCGTATTCCAGGCTGACCCGGCTTCTCACCCTTGGCAAATCCAGAGGCGGAAAAGCGAACTGCATTCTCCATCTCGACGATGTCGCCCGGTATGCGGAGGGATTGATCGGCGTGCTAGTTCCCGGGCTGCCGGACGAAGCCTGCGCGGTGCAGCTCCGCAAGATGGCGGAGATTTTCGGAGACCGCGCTTATATGGCGCTCACCTTACGCCGGCGGCCGCGCGACCAGTTGCGACTGCACAACCTGTCGAACCTCGCCACCCGCTTCGGCGTGCGCCCGGTGGTGACGAACGATGTGCTGTTTCACGATCCTGATCGGCGCCAGCTGCAGGACGTCGTGAGCTGCATCAGGACCAACACCACAATCGACGATGTCGGCTTCGAGCGCGAGCGCCATGCCGACCGCTACCTGAAGCCACCCGAGGAAATGGAGCGCCTCTTTCCCCGTTATCGCGATGCGCTGGCCCGCACGATGGAGATCGTCGCCCGTTGCAAATTCTCGCTCGAGGAGTTGACCTACCAGTATCCCGAGGAGGCCATCGTTCCCGGCAAGGATGCGCAGGCCTCGCTCGAGCATTATGTCTGGCAATGCGTCCCCGACAGATACCCTGAGGGACTGCCGCCCAAGACCCTGAAGATCGTCCGGCACGAACTCGATCTCATCGAAGCGATGCAATACGCCCCCTATTTCCTGACGGTGTTTTCCATTGTCAAATATGCGAGGTCCGCAGGCATTCTGTGCCAGGGGCGCGGTTCGGCCGCGAATTCAGCCGTCTGCTATATTCTCGGCATCACCTCCATCGACCCCGAGACGAACGACCTGCTTTTCGAACGGTTCGTCAGTACCGAGCGCAACGAGCCGCCGGATATCGACGTCGATTTCGAACATGAACGGCGCGAAGAGGTCATCCAGTGGATCTACAGGACGTACGGCCATGACAAGGCGGCGTTGTGCGCCACCGTCACCCGCTACCGCGCGAAAGGCGCCATCCGGGATGTCGGCAAGGCGCTGGGATTGCCGGAGGACGTGATCAAGGCACTCTCGTCGGGCATGTGGTCATGGTCGGAAGAGGTGAGCGAGCGCAATGTCCGCGAACTCAACCTCAATCCCGAGGACCGGCGTCTCGTGCTCACGCTGACGCTCGCTCAGCAGCTGATGGGCACGCCGCGCCATCTTGGCCAGCATCCCGGCGGGTTCGTCCTGACCCACGACCGTCTTGACGATCTCGTCCCCATCGAGCCCGCGAGCATGAAGGACCGGCAGGTCATCGAATGGGACAAGGATGACGTCGAGGCGCTGAAAATGATGAAGGTCGACGTCCTGGCGCTCGGCATGCTCACATGCATGAGCAAGGCGTTCGACCTGATCCGCCAGCATAAGGGTCGCGATCTCGATTTGGCGAAGATTGAACAGGAAGACGCCAACACCTACGAGATGATCCGGAGGGCCGACACGCTTGGTACATTTCAGATCGAGAGCCGCGCGCAGATGTCGATGTTGCCGCGCATGAAGCCGCAGACGTTCTACGATCTCGTCATCCAGGTGGCCATCGTGCGGCCGGGGCCGATCCAGGGGGATATGGTCCATCCGTACCTGCGACGTCGCGAGGGCAAGGAGCAGCCGGAATACCCGACGCCCGAACTGGAGGCCGTCCTGCGCAAGACGCTCGGCGTACCGCTGTTTCAGGAATCCGCCATGAAGGTGGCGATGGTCTGTGCCGGTTTTACCGGAGGCGAGGCGGATCAATTGCGCAAAAGCATGGCCACCTTCAAGTTCACCGGCGGCGTCAGCCGCTTCAAGGAAAAGCTCGTCAAGGGTATGATCCACAACGGCTATTCGGCGGACTTCGCGGAAAAGACGTTTTCTCAGCTGGAAGGGTTCGGGTCCTATGGTTTTCCGGAGAGCCATGCGGCCTCTTTTGCCCTGATCGCCTATGCGAGCAGCTTCGTGAAATGCCACTATCCCGATGCCTTCTGCGCCGCCTTGTTGAACTCGCAACCGATGGGATTCTATGCGCCTGCCCAGATCGCCGGCGATGCACGAAAGCACGGCGTCGAAGTTCGTCCGGTGTGCGTCAACCGCTCGCGCTGGGACTGCACGCTTGAGCCGATCGGAGATGGTGATCGTCATGCCGTGCGTCTCGGGATGCGGATGGTGCGCGGGCTGGCGACCGCTAATGCCGCGAAAATCACCGCCGCCCGTGCCGATCAGCCTTTCGACAGCGTCGACGATATGTGGCGACGATCCGGCGTGCCGGCTGCCGCGCTCGTGGAACTTGCCGAGGCCGACGCCTTTCTGCCATCCCTCGGTCTTGAACGGCGAGACGCGCTTTGGGCGATCAAGGCATTGCGCGACGAACCTCTCCCGCTCTTTGCCGCCGCGGCCGAGCGCGAAGCGCGCACCATTGCCGAACAGCAGGAGCCAGATGTCGATCTGCGTGCGATGACCGAGGGCCACAATGTCATCGAGGATTACACCCACACGGGACTGACCTTGCGCAGCCATCCGATCTCGTTCTTGCGGGAGAATTTGACAAGGCGGAGCATCGTGACGTGCCAGGAGGCTATGTCCGCGCGCGACGGGCGATGGTTGATGACCGCCGGCCTCGTCCTCGTCCGGCAAAAACCGGGCAGCGCCAAGGGGGTAATGTTCATCACCATCGAGGATGAGACCGGGCCGGCCAATATCGTCGTTTGGCCAAAACTCTTCGAACGGCGCCGTCGCGTCGTGCTCGGATCCTCGATGATGGCGATCAACGGGCGAATTCAGCGCGAAGGCGAGGTTGTGCATCTCATCGCCCAGCAGCTGTTCGACCTATCGGGCGATCTGTCGAGCCTGTCGGAGCGCGATACCGATTTCCGCCTACCGGCCGGGCGCGGCGACGAATTCGCCCATGGTGGCGGGCCGGATCCGCGCGATCATCAGGCGCCGGCTGTGCGCCCACGTGATATGTTCACGCCTGACCTCCATATCGACACACTCAAGGTCAAGGCCCGAAATTTCCAATAGGTGCAGCGATAATGTGCCCTGGCGCTTGGATCCCAGCTGCGGAGCACGTCTGCCTTGCACAAAGGGAAGCGAACCTGACGTCCCTTTGCGAGTGAAACATCGACTTGGGCGGCCTTTGAAACCGAGACGTCGCTCGACGCGACAAATGATCCTAGCCTATCGGCGCGGTCTTGCAGAGGGCTGTCAGCCACGTTACAAATTTCCAGAGACATATCGCCAGGGACGGCACAATATCGGTTCGCAAAGATAAAGGTGCGCCAACGTCCGGCACCCAGCCCCATATCAATCCATCGCCGGACGCGTTGGAGACCGATATGTCGCGTGATATCAAACCGCGAGACTTGATGGATGAAGAGCCGATCGTGGCCTTCGACGCGGATACCGATCCGTCTGAAATGACCGCAGGAGCAATCGAAATCTTTGGGAGCAATGCGCCTACCGCCGTCGCATATTGTGGGCTAGACACGTGGCTCGAGGGCGACGACACGAAAGTCAGGTTCTGGAGCCAGGTCCTGAATCGGTTGACGACGTGACATCGCCGTCAGACATGTCACACCGCTTGCGAAGCGCGTAGCCCGAACCTCGAACGGTTCTTATAATATCTGGCCCGAACCTTTTCAGGGTCCGTCGAATATGACCGAGGTGAACATCGACGGTCCGTGGCTCAACCTCGACATTTTCTGGCCAGCAGCGCTCGATCAATTCCTCTCTTGTGCAAAAGTCTCCCGGGCGCTCCATCATGTGGCGTAGCAGCTTGAACTGTAGCGGCGTCAGCGGCACTTCAACTCCCGCACGCAGCACCTGCATTCGGGCAAGGTTCATCTCGAGATCCGCGTATTCGAGCGTCGCATTCGGCGCCGTTGCACCGCGGTATCGCAGTTGTCGCAGAAAGCGCACCAGCTTTGACGGATCGAACGGTCGGCTTAGCAGAAGATCATCGCAGCCGAGCACATCATCAAACGGTTGATCGGCTCTCGACAGAACGACCAGAGCCGCTTCAGGAAACGATTGGCGCACCTGCTTAAGCGTTATCGCGCAGGACAGATCCGGGACATCTAAAACGACGGCCGCATAGTCTGCTCCATTTTGCGCACACGGGTCGTTGTCTCCCGCGAGGACCACCTGGAATCCCTCGGCCGCAAAGAGGTGTCGGACGAAGAGAAAGAGCTGTGCGTCGTTGAATCGAGCAAGGACCTTTTGGGCCATGGAAAACTCCGTCACAGGGGAGCGAATTCCCCTCCGTTCACATCGACAATCGCGCCGTTGATAAATCCAGCGTCCTCGGAGAGCAGGAAGCGTATGAGAGACGCGACATCCGCTCCCGTTCCCAAACGCCCAACGGGAATGCGCCGGAGGGCCTCCACATTCGTATTGTTAGTCGGGTCGCCGGCCATCCCCGTCGCGATTCGACCCGGAGCGACGACGTTGATGGTGATCGCCGTGCCGTTGCAGGCGGCAACCATGGATCTGGCCAGGCCGGCGATCGCGGCTTTCGAGGCGACGTAGGGCGCTCCCGCGATTTTCGGGATGGTTCGCCCGGCGACCGATCCGATGAGCACGATACGGCCGCGGCCGCGCGGTTTCATCCGCCGCAAGGCAGCTTGGCAACACCAGACCGCACCGGTAAGGTTGACGCTGAGAACGTCTTGCCATTCCGCGGCTTCGACATCTTCGAACGGAACCGCGCCATGAATGCCTTTTGGGGAAATTCCGGCATTACACACCAGGGCGTCGATGACGCCCCAGTGTTGCTCGACATCAGTGAAAAAGCCGTCTACCGCAGGCTGCGACCTTACATCGACGCATCCGTTGAGGATTTGCGGCTGATCCGCCGCCGCCCTTAAGATTTTTTCTGCCCGATCGAGGTGATGCGCGTTCTGGCTAAAGAAAGCGACCCGGTAGCCCGCGGACAAAAGGGTGGTGACGGTCGAAAGCCCGATTCCGGTGCTTCCGCCCGTCACGATGGCGACAGGAGCGCGTTGGTCCTCGTTCACGCAGCCTCATCCATTCCGGCAAAAAGCGAAAGCGGTGGATGTGCCTCAGGGTCGGTGATGACCTCTATGAGGCTCGGACGTTGCGACCCGATCGCGCTTTCAATCGCGCTTGCCAAGAGGGCTGGATCGCTCACATGCGTCGCATCGCAACCGCAGGCGCGCGCGATTGCCGCGTGATCGACCGGCGAGAAATGGCAGGCCGTGGTAAAGCGCCCGAACTTGACAGTCTCGGCGTCTCGCTGAAACCCAAGGATACCATTGTTCAGGACAATGATCGTCACCGGGATGCTGAGACGGACGATCGTTTCGATCTCCGCCCAGCTATGTGCGAAGCCACCATCACCGACGACCGCTACGACCGGGCTCTCCGGCCGCGCCAGTTTCGCCCCGATCGCCAAAGGCAGTCCCCAACCGAGGCCGGCAAGCCCACGTGGCGTGATGAACCTCGCGCCGGCGCGTTGCCCCCGAAGCTGTCCGACGACCCACATCGACGAGTAACTCGCGTCTGCGACGACCGTAAGCTTCCGCTCCAGCCACGGCTGCAATTCCCGCATGACACGTTCGGGGCGGATCGGCGAGCCTGACGCTTCATAAAAACTTCTGCGCGCGTCCTCGAACTTCGCCCAGCAGGACGCGATCTCGCGTTCGACTCGGTTCCGGCCCCCCACCCTTTTGTGAAGCTCGCGCGAAGAAAGCGCCGCGACGAGGGCGTCGAGCGTTGTCGCCGCATCGCCGACGAGCCGCAAGGCCTCGTAGTTGCGGCCGATCTCGTTCGGGTCGACATCGATATGAATGATGCGGGCGGAAGGCGATATTTGGCGCCAGTTGTCGGTGCCGTTCTGGTTGGTTCTTGTCCCGACAAGGACGGCCAGGTCCGCGGTCTCGACGAGCTTTCTTGTGAACGTGCCGAGCGACTTCGGCCCGGTCAGGGAACCAAGCACGCCCGCGGAAAGGGGATGGTGTTCATCGACCACGCCTTTTCCCATATTCGTCGTGAATATCGGCAAGGAGGCAACATCCTGGAGGCGCGCGAGCGCGGCGGCTCCCTCTCCGGCATGCACGCCCCCGCCAGCGAGGACGACGGGATTTTCCGCCTCGCAGATCCAGTCTGCCGCTTGACGCACAGCCCCGTCATCCGGGCGCATACGATCGACAGGCCAGACTCCGAGATTTGCGGTGCGACGACGCTGAGGGTGTTTGATTTCGGCGCGCAGAAGATCGGCAGGCAGGAGGAGGGCAACCGGTCCGGGCCTGCCCGACGTCGCGGCCGTGAACGCCGCATCGACGTAATCCTCGACGCGCTCCTCGACCTGAAGCCGGCGGACCCACTTGGTGCAGGACTGGAACAACGCGATCTGGTCTAAATCTTGGAACGCGTTCTTGTCGGTCTGGTCTCGCTCGACGTCCTGCACCAGAGCCACGATCGGAATGCTGGCCTTTAGTGCCTCGGCCAGGGGAGCGACCAGCAAGGTCGCTGCCGGCCCATTCTGGGCGGCGACAACCCCAACCTTGCCCGATATTCGCGCATAGCCGTCGGCCATCGCGCCGCCCATGTTTTCCTGCCGGTAGGCGATCTGCCGAATCCCGATAGCTTCAGCGGCAAGCACGACCGCGGAAGGAAGGCTCTGAGCGAAGAGGGCATCGACGCCATGCCGCTTTAAAGCTTTCGCGATGCATTCCGCCACTGTTTCGTTGGACATTGTGAGCGTCAAGGCTGAGCCTCCTGGCTTGCAAAACTGTGTTGCGTGAGAAATTTGTCGAACGCATCGGCCACATGGTCGAGGTCCATGTCAGTCATCGGCGTCGAGAGACAGGCCGCCGCATCATGCGGCAGGAGAACCCCCTCCCGCCGCAGGAACCGGCACAAGAAGCGCATCCGGGCCAGTTCGTCTGGCCTCTGCACGGCCGCCGCGAACGAACGAGGGGGCTCGGACTTCGGATGTAGGCGAAGCAGAGAGGCCGCCCCCGTCACGGAGAACGGCGCATTGTGTTTGCGCGCGGTCGCGGTGAGTTGCGCGCGAAGTCGGACTCCTTGCTGCTCCAGCCGATCGAACACGGCGGGCGTCGCGGCCTCCATCGCAATACGGCCCGCCACCATGGACACCGGGTTGGCGGAGAACGTTCCCCCCTGTGACACCATCGGCGAACGCGTGTCGCCACCAAAAACCGCCATGACTTTCGCGCTGCCGCCTACTGCCCCGATCGGAAACCCGCCCCCGATAATCTTTCCGGCGACCAGAAGGTCGGGTGTCAGGCCATAGCGCGCCGAAGCGCCAGAGAAGCTCTGCCGCAGATTGAGCACTTCGTCCGCTATGACGAGAATGCCGTGTCGATCAGCAACCGTCATGAGGCGATCAATGAATTCGCGCGCCGGTTCGATGAGCCCGGCCCGGCTGGGCATTGGATCAATCAGGACGGCGGCGAGACGCTCGGCGTTCACCGTCAGGGCTTCCTCGAGGGCGTCAGCATCGTTGAAGTCCAGCACCAGGACGTCGTTGGCAACTGCGGAAGGCGCACCCTGATATCCGAGACGGGCTATGCGGCGCCCATCAGGGGCGGCTTCAAAGCCGTTCTGGCCCGCCTCGGCCCAGTCATAGGCTCCGTGATAGGCTCCCGCGAAACGCGCTATGGCCGAGCGCCCGGTAAAGGCCCTCGCGGCCTTGATGGCGAACATCACGGCTTCCGTACCTGTGTTTACGAAGCGTATCCTCTCGACGCTCGGAATTCGAGACGTCAGCAATTCCGCGAGCGCGATTTCATGCTTCGTCGGATTGGAGAAACAGGTTCCGGTCGAGAGAAGACTGCTGACAGCCTCAAGAATGGGCTCATAACCATGGCCGTGCAGCAATGTCGTGAAATTGTTATTGAGGTCCAGGAGACGTGCTTCATCGACATCGACCAGATAGGCACCCTCCCCGCGTGACATGTAAATCGGATTGGGGTCCTTATCGACGGTGGCTCGTGTGACCCCGCCCGGGAACACCGTTTGCCCACGACGGAAAAGGTTGATCGACTGAGAGAAGGCAGGCTCCTCTCCGTCGGCTGGTTCTGTAAGCATTTGACCATCCTTGCGACAAAATCGAAACTTCGTGAAAGCTTCGTATTTTGTTGCAACAAAATATGGATGTGTCAATGCGACCGAGTAAAAAATCCGCTACACCGAACCGCGCGCCCTCACAGCGCCGCGCAGCCGCAGGTATCCCATGCGAATGTCACCCTCGAAGGCGGCACGCAGCGCGCGACTGTCGCCTTCCTCGATAGCGTCCATAACCATTTCGTGATTACGCACCCCGTAGCGCTCCTCGGCGAATTCCGGATAGAGGCCATAGAACGATGGCCCCACCCGCAGCCACTGTGCGTCGATCAAACTAACAAGTCGAGGAAGGCCCGACCGGGCATAGACATGGAAGTGAAACTCCTTGTTGTGCCAGAGGACCGACGCGTAATCACGCCGCTCCAGACCGGTATTGATCTGTGATTGCAGGATCTTGAGCCTGTCGAGGTCTTGTGGACCGCAATTCTTGGCCGCCTCCTCCGCCGCCAACCCTTCGAGCGCGATACGGATAACGGTGACTTCCTTGAGATCAGCCTCCGAAAGGATCGGAACGATGACGGTCTTGGGGCCGGCGTAAACCAAGGCATTTTCCGCCGTGAGCCGGTTGATGGCATCGCGCGCAGGGGTCGAGCTTACTCCGAGGGTCTCCGCGACGGAGCGGACCGTCAACTTGTCCCCTGGTCGATAGACCCCCCTACTGATCCGGTCCCTAAGCGCTTCATAGGCGGCCTCGCCTAAGCGCGGGTTCGTCGCGCTTTTCGCGCTTGCGTTTTCCCCATTCATCATTTTTCACACCCCAAGATGGTTGACACGGCTGACTTTTGTTGCAACAAAAATCGCATTGTGAAGGTTTTGCAAAGTTATGTCGCGTCAACAGTAGCGCTTTGCCAACCCGATGTCACATTCCCGAACGCGCGACGACCGGAAATGGGCGTTGCCTCAGATGCCACGGGAGCATCAGCACATCGATTGGGGGACAAGTTGATTGGAAAAAGTTTAACGCTTTCGGGGATTACGAAAACCTACGGAGCCGTCGAGGCGGTTAGGGACACGTCACTGGATATCCACGCTGGCGAGTTCGTCTCCATCGTGGGGCCGTCCGGATCCGGAAAAACGTCCCTGCTGACGATGATCGCGGGTTTCGAACATCCCTGCGCCGGGACCATTCGTATCGACGGCCATGACATCACCTCGGTCGCCCCGAATCTACGCAATATCGGGATGGTCTTTCAGCGATATGCCCTGTTCCCGCACATGACGGTTCGGCAGAACATCGAATTCCCCTTGCGAATGCGCAAGAGTTCCGGCTCGGCAGAGGGGCGCAGGCGGGTGAACGAGATGTTGGACCTCGTCCAGTTGACGGGACTCGACGAGCGGCGCCCCCATCAGCTTTCCGGCGGCCAACAACAGCGCGTCGCCGTCGCGAGGGCGCTAGTGTTCAATCCTCCGGTCATTCTTATGGATGAACCTCTTGGCGCGCTGGATAAGAAGCTCCGCGAGGCAATGCAGCTGGAAATCAAGCGCATTCAGCAGCGGGTCGGCGCGACGGTCGTCTACGTCACGCACGATCAGGAAGAAGCACTCACCATGTCGGATCGCGTCGCGGTTATGCACCGCGGCACGCTTCAGCAAATCGGCGCCCCAGAGGAGCTCTATCGTGAGCCTCGAAATGCCTTTGTGGCCGACTTTGTCGGCTCCATCAACTTTCTGCCCGTGACGGCGGTTTCGAGCGACGAGCACAATATAGTGGTTCTCCTCAAAGGATCCACGACCCCGCTGTCTGTGGAACGGCAAGGTTCGCCCCATCCAAGTCCGGGGCAACCCCTCCATCTTGCCCTGCGGCCGGAGCATCTCGGTTTGCGGCCGACACGATGGGACCGGAACTCGGCGATCGAGGGGACGCTCGACTCTGTCGTGTTCGCGGGCGCCACACGCACCGCGCTGGTCCGCCTGGCTGCGATGGGTGACGCTGTCGTGCGGGTACAGGTCCCTTGTGCGGAGACGATTCCTGAGAAAGGCGCGTTGGTTTATCTCGAATTCGCACCGCGGGACGCTCGCCTCTTCTCGCTCGAAAGCGAGGACTTCCAATGAGCGCGGCTTCGGAGACAAGACTTTCCCGCTGGTTTTCGCGGTTTCGCCGAGGACGCTCGGCGAAGTCCTATCCGCCGGCCGTGTCGCTGTTTCTGGTCAGTCCGCTCATGGCGCTACTGGTCGTCGGCTTTTTGTATCCGGTCGCGCGCCTCGTTCAACTCAGCTTCGCCGATGGCGCAGAGCCATATGCCCGCCTTGTGCGAAGCCGGCTCTATATAAATGTTCTCATGGATACGGTTTTGATTTCCGCCGCCGTGGCGCTCCTCTGCCTGGTGCTCGGGTATCCAGTCGCGTTGGCCATGGCACACCTGAGACGTCGGGCTGCACTCCTCGTGGCCGCTTGCGTATTCATTCCGTTGTGGACGTCGGTTCTCATCCGATCCTATGCGTGGGTCGTGTTGTTTCAGCGCAACGGCCTGGTCAACGATCTATTGATGGCCGTCGGGCTGACCGATGGGCCTCTTCGTCTGCTCTACACGCACGGTGCCGTCGTCCTGGCGATGACACACGTTCTCCTGCCTTTCGCGATCCTGCCGATCCAAGCGACGCTGAGGAGCCTCCCGGCGGATCTTACCCGAGCCGCGTCAAATCTCGGCGCGACGCCGATCCGTTCGTTTCTGCTCGTAACCCTCCCCCTTAGCCTGCCCGGCGTCTTCGCAGGAACATTACTCTGCTTCGTGCTGGCACTGGGGTTTTACATCACGCCCGCGCTGGTGGGAGGTCCGAATTCCATGATGATGGCCACTTTGATCGGCCAGCAAACCCTCGTCGTTCTCGACTGGCCATTCGCAGCCGCGCTTTCCACCCTGCTACTGACGGTGAGCTTAGTGCTGGTCGCGGTCTTCAGACGCGCGCTCGCGCACAACAAAGGATTCAGCGGTGTCCATTGATCACAGCAGAGGTTCGCAGGCAACGGAGCGATCCGCTCGCCAGACCAAGTTGACAACACTCTGGCGGCCACGACCGACCTCGGTTGTCGCCACAGTCACGGTTGGGATGGTGCTGTTCTTCCTGATGTTGCCCACGGCAATCATCATTCCAATGTCATTGAACGCGTCCTCACACCTGACCTTCCCGCCGTCGGCGCTAACGCTGGGCTGGTATCGCGCGTATTTCTCAGACCCGGACTGGATCGCCTCGACATTGTTCAGCCTCAAGATAGCTGTTTGCACATCACTGGCGTCCACCATCATTGGAACGCTCACCGCGTTGGCGATCGTGCGAGGCGAACTCCCGTTCAAGGGCGCCATCCAGGCGATGGCGATCGGCCCGATGATCGTTCCCCATGTGGTCCTGGGCGTCGCGCTCTATCTCGTCTTCGCGCCACTGGAACTGACGGGCTCGCTTCTTGGCTTCCTGATCGGACATACCGTACTTGCCGTTCCGTTCGTCGTGATCACCGTAACCGCCTCTTTCCAGCGAATGGATCCGGCTCTCGAACTTGCAGCGGCCAGTTGCGGGGCGACCCGTCTGCGTTGCTTCATCCACGTTACGTTCCCCAACATACTTCCTGGGATCGCGGCCGGTGCGGTGTTTGCGTTCCTGGCCTCATTCGACGAGGCCACCGTCGCATTCTTCATCTCCGACATCGGCGGAAAATCAATCGGCCGCAAGATGTTCGAAGACATCGATTTCAACCTCACGCCCGTCATCGCCGCGGCCTCGACGGTCGTTGTTGTCGCCTCCCTTTGCCTGATCGGCATCGCGCATCTCGTCTCCTCTACAACCTCGGCTCGAACCAAACAGGAGTAATATCATGCGTAGTATCAGTGGACTTTCAACCGCCGCCGGCGCCGCGTTCGCATCAGCGATGTTGATCGGAGCCAGCGCCGCAACGGCCGGTGAGTATGTTATTATCGGTTCAACCGGCGGGGCGTATGATCGAGCGCTGAAAGAGGCGTGGTTCGATCCCTTTACGCGGGAGACCGGCATCGAGGTCGTCGTCGTGTCCGGGACGAATGCCGAGTTGCGCGCGAAGGCGTCGGCCATGGTAAAGTCCGACAATGTGACCTGGGATTTGTATCTCGACGGGGAGATCCAGGCGGCGTCGGAAGCGCACAAAGCCGTCACCGAGGACCTGACCGAGTTCTGCCGCCCCTACAAGCAGCGGAAGGACCTTCCGGCGAATGCTTGCGAGGCCGGCGGCGCGCTCGCCCAGTCCACCGCGACGCTGCTCGTCTACCGGGCGGGCACCGAAGGCGCCGAGGCTCCGCAAACCTGGGCCGATATGTGGGACACGCAACGTTTTCCCGGCGGGCGGGCATTTCCCAATTTCGACGATCCCTGGCGCGTTCTCGCTGCGGCGCTCCTTGCCGATGGCGTCGAAAAGGACAAGCTTTTTCCACTCGACGTCGATCGCGCTTTTCGCAAGCTCGATGAGATCAGGGATTCCGTGACTCTCTGGTGGAAAACCGGCGATCAGAGCGTACAGGGCTTTCGCAACGAAGAGTACGACCTCGGTCAGATCTGGCTGACCCGCGCCAAGGCGATGGCCAATGAAGGTCTCCCGATCAAATGGTCCTACAAGGCCTCCTTTCTGGTCGGCGATCGCGTCGGCCTGATACGGGGCGCCCCGAACCGTGAAAATGCCCTCAAGCTCATCGCGTTCTGGCTCGATAATCCAGACGCACAGGCCAAGGCATGTAACGTCCTGTCCTGCGCGCCCCCGAGTTCGGATGCCATTGCGCTGATGTCCGAGGACGTGCGCCGGTCGATCCCGACAACGGCGGAAATCTCAGAATATGTGGTGGTGCCGGACGCGGCGTGGATCAACGCGAATGCCCCGGCGCTTCTCGAGCGATGGAACGAATGGGTGCGCTGAACGACACGCCCGGCCGCCGCCCTTGGAAGCAAAGTCCCCTTTCAGGGGCAAGCAAATTGAAGCATCCCGACTCTGCGGGTGACAGATCTGGGACACCCGCGGAGTCGATCATGGCCCCCATCATACTTGTCGCGACGGAAGACGCTGACTTCTCGCTTCTCCTGTCACATGCTCTCGCCAGCGGAGGCTTTCAGGCAATCGCGATCGCGCCGCGCATCGAGGACGTGGAAACAAGGATTTCGACGTCCAAAGCGCTAATAGTCGACAGCACGGATATCGACCGAGCACTTGAACTTTGCCGGAGGGCACGATCGCGCCAACGGACGGCAACGGTGCCCATGATGGCCTTCATCCGCGCCCAACATGAGAACCACTACCTGAAGTTCTTGAAGGCGGGCGTCGATGAATGCGTTTTGCGGCCATTGTCGCCCGAGCTCATCCTGTCGGGGTTGCGAGCGATCATCACCCGCCGTGACCAGCCAGGCCCGGCGCCGACATGCCGCCGGCGAAGCGAACATATCGGGGCGATGTCGCTCGACGGCTCGACGCGCATGCTCGAAGGGCCGCATGGAAAGGCTTCGCTCAGTCCGACCGAATACAGGATCCTGCTACGGATGCTGGCCTCGCCTGGTCAGGTCGTCAGTCGCCGCGACCTCATTGAGGCGGCTTGGCCGCCGGGCCGGTTTGTAGACGATAAGACCGTTGATGTTCATGTTTCCAAATTGCGCAAAGCAATTCATATCGCAACCGGCGATAAGGCGATCAGGACAGTCCGATCAAATGGTTTCATGGCAAATTTTAATAAGGGATAAGAACGATACTCCATTCAGAAAATCTTATCGTTTTCTTTCAAATGCATTCGTGGAGTTCGCTCCGTCGACGTGTTGATCTCTGTATGCACATGCATTGGGATGAAACACATGACAAACTTTACGATTGGCGAGAATAGCCAAAAATCTCTCCGCAACACATCGACGATGATCGACATGGCCTCCGCCAGCTTCGACCATGCCCATTACCAGGGGATAATGGCAATCTATGCGGCTCCTTCGAACGATCGACTTGTTCTCCTGCAGCCGGCTGGACAGGTGGTGACGGACTTTGTTCGGTGCTCCTATCTAGGGCTCGACAACCATCCAGAGATACTGAACGGCGCGCGTGAAGCGATCTCGCGGACGGGTGCTTTCCATTGGTCTTGCGCGCGAACACGCCTCAACTTCGATGTGCTCGGTCAACTGGAGCGGGAGCTATCAAACCTGTTCAAGGCGAGAGTGCTGACCTTCACCACTGTTCTAGCAGCGAACATGAGCGCTATTCCTATTCTCGCGTCCGGACACCTGACCGGCGGGCGCAAGCCCTTGATGGTGTTCGACCGGCTCGCGCACGCCACGCTTGCCCATCACAAAGCGGCGGCGGCGCAGGAAACCGAAGTGACGACAATACCTCACAACGACATGTCAGCGCTGGAGGCCTTGTGCCAAAGCCATCGCCAGGTGGCCTATATCTGCGACGGTGTGTATTCGATGGGCGGACATGCCCCGATGAGCGAGCTGATACGGCTGCGGGAGAAGTACGGTCTGTTTCTGTATATCGACGATGCTCACGGCATCTCGATCCACGGTGAGACCGGATCGGGTTACGCAAGAACCGCGATCCCGGATCTTGGCGATCGGACGATCGTCGCAGCGTCGCTGGGAAAAGGTTTCGGCGCATCCGGCGGCATTCTCATGCTCGGCACGGCCGCCCAAGAGGTGCTTTTCCGCAGATTTGCGATCGCGCACGCATTCTCGGCGTCCCTAACCACCGCCGCGGTCGGCGCTGCGCTCGCATCGGCGGCTATCCATGTCTCTCCGGAACTCGGCCGGCGTCAGCAACAGCTCCAGAAAAACCTGGCCCATCTCGATGCGCGATTGAAAAGCGGAGAGCCGCCGTCAAACCTGCCCATCCGAACGGTCCGGTTTGGCGATGAGTTGCTGTCGGTGGCCGCAGCGCGGGAACTGCTGCGGCGAGGCTTCTACGCGTCGGCGATCTTCTTCCCGACAGTGGCGCGAGGCCAGGCCGGGCTTCGGGTCTGCCTCACCGCTTCTCATACCAGCCAGGACATCGACAGGCTTTGCGATGCGATTGACGAAGTGAAGGCCGAGATTGCGAGCAATCGGATCGATGTGTTCCCGGAAGGATCCGATAAGGGAAGGCCTTGAGCTCTGCGGACCGGGGGAAGCAGGGGATAGGGCCTTGCGGACTGAGAATTTCTTCCGAAGTCTCTTCGGAACGGCGAGCTCCGACACATGTTCGGCGCAAACTGAAGCTCTGGCCCGTCCGACACGCTCGCATCGCCTTTGCTGAAAACCGCTAATCGCGACGACGCGCCTGGGCTCGGGGGATCGGCCGATGCTGAACTGCCTCCCATGGCAGCGTTCTTTCGATGCGTCGACCACGCCACCATATCATCATTGAATACGTGAAGCCCCGAAACACTTGAGCCTCAGGGCATCTCGCATCGGTCGCGTCAGAGCTTCACAGTTGCACTGTCGCCCAGGACCGGCCTTACGTTCGAGACGGCTGCAGCGGCCATTTTTATATAACTGACCACCGTTCCGGGGCTGTCCCAATATTCGGCCGAGGAAGGCGTGACTTTCAGGAGACGGATTGACGGATCGTCAGGGCTGTCCCACCAGGCCTTAGCGGGAATGGCAAAGAGCTCCTTGATCTTCTTGCGATCGTTTTGCATTTCCGCCGTGCCGGATACCGACAGGTATTTTTGGCCTTTGGGGTTGGCGAATGCCAAGCATACCGCCGGGTGGCTCGCAATCTCTTCGTCCTTGTGACTTGCTGCATCGGTGAGGAAGTAGAAGGCGTGGGCCTCGCGATCGGCATCCGCCGACATCGGGCGAGCACGCAACTCATCGCCGGACTGCGTGGTCAGCATGCAAAAGCCGATGTCCTTGGCGAGCTCCCAAACCTTGTCCTGATCGTTTTCCGCCTGCGCCATATCATCCTCCTGATTTCGGGCCTTGGAGAACGGCCGATGCTCCCGCGAAGTTCCGTGGCTGCGGCAACCACCATGCTGACCGGATGGAGACGTTCGAAGCGACGGGCGTGTGCAAATCGCGCAAAGCCTCTCAGCCGCACGGAACAGCCCGATGGATTGCCCGTTCTTGCACTCGGCATTGGCTTATGAAGAAATGGCAGGTTCAGGTGAGAGTCGTTGCGTCCGGAAATCGAGAAACGCCCATACCGGCAGTAACCGTTGCCAATCCCCACGCTTCCAGGCCACCGGCAAGCTTTGTCGCAACCAGGCTGGCCGCCGGTCTGCAACGCTCTAAATCCTCGCTGTGCTACGTGGCAACGAGCGAAGGGCACGTCGAGGAGATTGCCCAGGCCGTCGGCGCCCTCTTTCCCCAGATCGCGCTCATCGTCCTGCCCCCGTGGGACTGCCTGCCCTACGACCGCGTGCCGCCTTCACGCCACAGCATGGGCCGGCGCATGGATGCGCTGCGAAACTGGAGCATGGCAGGGAAAGCGCCGCGGCTGTTGCTGACGTCGCTCGATGCGACGCTCCAGCGGGTCCCGCCGGCGGCCGTCATCGCCGAAAGCCGGCTGGAACTTGTGGCCGGCACATTCTTCGACCGCGGAGCATTTTTCGATTTCATCGAGCGCACGGGCTATGTGCAGGAAGGCCTTTCGGACGATCCCGGCGAGGTCGCCGTTCGCGAAGGCTTGATCGACATCTATCCTGCCGGCGCCCCCGGCCCGATGCGAATTGTCCTTTCTGAGGACGACCGGATCGAAGAATTGCGAGGCTTCGACCGCTTGTCGCAACGAACGGAAAGCTATCTCGATCGCGTCGTTTTCGGCCCGGCATCCGAGGCTATTTCGATCGAACGGGACGCGGAAGATATCGCGCCGAACGCGGAGACCATGGAACGCCTGGTGTTGCGTCGTTATGAGACCATGCCGACCGTGTTCGATTTTCTCGGCGATGCGGTCGTCACTCTGGCTCCCGGCTCTGCTGAGCGACTTGAGCGCCATCTGGAAATTATCGAGGATGCCCGCCATGCCCGCGAGGGCTTTGGCGAGACGGGCACTTCCGCCCGATCGCTGTATCTCACCCGCGACGAATGGGAGCAGCATATCGGGAACAGCGCAACTCACACACTCGACGCGGGCGCCGATCTCTCGATGGATGCGCCTGACGTCACCAGCCGACCCGCCTTCGCCAGGTTCATTCACGATCGCCTGCAACAGGGGCTGAAGGTCGTGATATCGGGGACAGGCAAGCGGGCCGAGGGGTTTTGCCGGCGGGCGGAGAAGGCAAGTGGCATGGCGCCTCTGGCCGTCGACAGCTGGCAAGCGGTGCTGGAGGCGCAGGCGGCAACCCTTCTGAAGCTGCCATGCGATCTGACGCAAGGCTTCATCGACGCCGACACGAAGATAGCCTTGCTTGCCGCGACCGACGGTGCACGCAGGAAGATCACACTCAGTACGTTGCTGGCTGAGCCGGAGCTGCGCATAGGCGACGTGATCGTTCACGAGGAGCATGGCATTGGCATTCTCGAAGATCTGGAGAGCATCGTCGTTGAAGGCGCCTCCCGCGACGCTGCGCGCCTGCGCTATCGCGATGGCGGCTCCGTGCTCGTGCCGATGGAGGAGTTCGGAAAGCTGTGGCGCTACGGTTCCGAACCCGACGCCGTCACGCTCGACTGTCTTCACACGGATGCCTGGCAGAAGAAGCGCGAGAAGATCGCGGCGGACGTACAGTCCACCGCACGTTATATCTTGAAGGTCGTCAGGCAGAGGCAGGCATCGCGGGGCGAGAAACTGGTGCCCCCGCGCGGCGGATTGTCCGCATTCGCCCGCCGATTTCCCTTCGCCGAAACGGCTGATCAAGCGGACGCCATCGACGCCGTCCTTTCCGACCTGGCTTCCGGAAAGGTCATGAATCGGCTCGTTTGCGGAGATGTCGGCTTCGGCAAGACCGAAGTTGCGCTGCGCGCAGCCGCAGCGGTCGCGCTCTGCGGCCGGCAGGTGGTCGTCGTCGCTCCCACGACAGTGCTGGCGCGTCAGCATTTTGCCACCTTCGAGCGTCGTTTCGCGGGAACGGGCGTTTCCGTCGGCATGTTGTCCCGGCTTCTCAAGCCTGGCGAGGCGAAGCAGGTAAAGGCGGCGCTGGCGGAGGGCCGAATCGGCATCGTTGTCGCGACCCAGGCGGTTCTCGCAAAGGACGTCCGCTTTGCGCACCTGTCCCTTTTGATCGTGGACGAGGAGCACCGCTTCGGTATTAAGGAAAAGCGCGCGATGGCCGATCTTGCTCCCTCGCTCCATACGCTCACCATGTCGGCGACACCGATTCCACGTACCTTGCAGTCTGCGATGGCGGGAGTCCAGGAGGTCAGCCTTCTCGCCACGCCGCCCGAACGACGCCAGCCCGTCCGCACCTCGCTTGCGGCATTCGACAGCGCGTCTATACGCACCGGCCTGATGCGTGAATACCGACGTGGCGGGCAAAGCTTCGTGGTCGTGCCGCGCATCGAAGATATCGATGGCATAGAGAAGATGCTCCGCAAGATCGTTCCCGAACTTTCCGTCAAGGTCGCACATGGCAAGATGCCGGCAGCGGCCATCGATGAAACAATCGTCGGTTTTGCGGATGGCGACGGAGACATCCTCCTGGCGACGAACATCGTGGAAAACGGGCTCGATGTGCCACGAGCGAACTCGATATTCATCATGAATGCCGAACGGTTCGGGCTGGCACAGCTCCACCAGTTGCGCGGGCGCGTCGGGCGCGCAGGTGCGCAGGGGATCGCTTGTCTCCTAACGGATCAAGGCGCCAAGCTCGCCGAAGAGACCAAGCTGCGGCTTTCGACGCTGGTCGAAAACGACCGCCTGGGTGCCGGCTTTGCCATCAGCCTTCGCGACCTCGACCTGCGGGGCGGAGGCGACATCGCCGGCGAGGACCAAGCGGGGCATATGCGAGTTCTCGGCATCGGCCTCTACCAGAAGCTGCTGGCAAGCGCCGTCGTGAAAATCCGTAAACAGCCGTCGTCCACCCAACATCGCGCCATATTGAACCTCGGTCAGGCGGGGACAATACCCGCAGACTATGTGTCGGATGCCGCCGTCAGGCTTAATCTCTACGCCAATCTGCTGCGGGCAACCACCGTGAGCGAGATCGACGATATGGAGGAGGAGTTCGAAGACCGGTTCGGCGAACCGCCGCGGGAGGCAACGCTTTTGTTGCGAACGACCCGCTTGCAGCTTGCTGCAGGACGAATGGGCTTTGCCAAACTCGAAGGCGGACCCAAGGCTCTCGCGATAACGCTGACGGGAGCCACGCCGAAGAAAGCGATAGCAGCATTGACAAAGAAGGCGGGGGCGGTCCAGCGAGAGGACCGACTGATCATCGAGTTATCGAACGACACTTTTGAGAAGCGACTCCAGCTCTTCGAGCGCTTGGTCGAAGCCGTCAGTTGATCGCAAATTTCGGATCATGGGCATGTGGGAACCCGTCCGGCCCAGTCTGACCGATCCGGACGGACGCCACGAGCTCGCTGCACTGGCAATGGCTTTGCTGCTCGTGTTATAGAGACAGCCGCCTTGAAGCGCTCCTTACGGCGATCTATTTACCGCTGACTGCTTTGAATGTCTGGATCTCGCTGGCGTCGTGAAGGAAAAGCCGGGGCACATCGCAGCACCCCGGCTCTCATCGCCGAAACTCGGGCATAGGGGCTTGAGATAGTTCCGGCGATGGCGAACCAACGCAACAACAATCCGTCAAAATAACGATCAGCGCGTTCGACACCTGCGCTACTGCGACAGCGCTCCACCTTCATCCGTCAAACTGGCATTGCTGATGTGCTGACCGAGGGGCGGCAACCCAAGTCGGACGCGCTGTCCATCTGCATAGCTGTGCGCGCACTGTCCGAAATCAAACGAACGCCGCGTCTCGCCTTTGTCATCGACTATTACGACAACCCATTCATTATTTTCGCGAAATAGCTGTACCGAGTTGAAGGGCATACCCTCGCCTCCTAACTGGGGCGAAGATCGTTGATTTCCAAAGCAACGCCCTAAAAGTATCTTGCCGATTGAGATAACATACGCTCTTTTGGCGCCATGTCTATTGATTGTACGCTACCCTAAATTGTATACATACGAAATCTCTTATAGATCGCGCAAAATAGAACCCGGCCTGAACCGGAAGCACCCTGCCTCGATGCGGACCGATCGTAGGATCGTGGTGGCTGAGGAAGGCGACAATCCCGACAGCGGTTAGCGCTCCTGTTTATTTGCTCTAGCAAGGCAGTTCGTCCTGGATATCCTCTATGATGGCAGCGAGCTCGGTGTCGCCGAAATTTAAAGCTTTTGCCGTCGATCGGTAATAGTAGTGCTCCTCGCGAGATCGATCATTTTGCACCCTGTCTGACAGAGCAGGCCGGGAACCGGTGATGATGGAGGAGCTCCCGCTGTCGCCGGCGGTCGCCTGACGCGGAGTTTTTTTTCACCAGATCCAGCTCCATCGTGAGCTGGCCGACCTTGCGTTCGAGCGCTGCAATGTGGGCCTCGTACTCCGCGATGAAGACGCTGGAAGCACGCGTTGCCGAGGGCGTGGCGGAACGCAAACTCCTCGCCGATGTCGTCGAGAACACGACGGCGATCATCTTCGTCGCGGATTGCGAGTACCGTTGGCTGGCGATGAACAAGGCGGCAGCCAAAGCTTTCGAACAGGTCTATGGCGTGCGCCCGGTGATCGGGACGTCCATGCTCGATGTGCTCGATCATCTCCCTGAGCACCGAGAGCATGTGCGTCGCACTTGGTCTCGCGCCCTTGCGGGAGATGAATTTACACTGCTGGACGAGTTCGGTGACGAGGAATTCTCCAAACGCTGGTTCGAACTGAACTTCAATGTCCTGAGAGATGCCGCTGGTCGCCAGATCGGCGCTTACCAGATCGCGTACGATGTTAGCGAGCGCCTGACGGAGCAACGCCGTCTGGTGGATGCGGAGGAACAACTTCGACAGGCCCAGAAAGTCGAGGCGCTCGGTCAGCTCACGGGCGGCGTCGCGCATGACTTCAATAACTTGCTGACCCCTATCATCGGCTCGCTCGACATGCTGGTGCGCAGACAGATTGGAAGCGATCGAGAGCGCAAGCTTATTGCGGGCGCGTTACAATCTGCCGAGCGCGCCCGCATTCTCGTGCAGCGTCTTCTGGCATTCGCCCGGAGACAGCCGCTTCAACCGACCGCGATCAACGTGGAAACGTTGGTAACCGGCATGGGTGAGCTGATCAGAAGCACGACAGGTCCGCAGGTTCAGGTCGTTATCGACGCTCCCCAAGAGCTACCGGCGGCCCGCGCCGACCATAATCAAGTGGAGATGGCACTCCTGAACCTGAGCGTCAACGCCAGGGATGCAATGCCGACCGGTGGTACGCTGCGCATCAGTGCGACTTCCCGCGAAATTCCTGCTGGCAAGCGGAGCGATCTCAAGCCCGGCCGCTATGTGACGATCTCGGTCGCCGACACCGGTGAAGGCATGAGCGAAGTGACCATGGAGCGTGCAATCGAGCCCTTCTTTTCGACGAAAGGTTTGGGACAAGGAACCGGGCTTGGTCTTTCGATGGTCCACGGTCTCGCTCAGCAGCTAGGCGGCGGCATCCGGATATTCAGCCGACTAGGAGTAGGGACGAACGTTGAGCTATGGTTGCCAGAGGCGGAGGACGTACCTATCCCTCTTCCGAAGAGCGTTGACGCAACCGCGGCATCTCTTAGCCATCACGGAACAGTATTGCTCGTCGACGACGAGGATATCGTTCGCATAAGCGCCGCCCACATGCTGGACGAGATCGGGTTCGATGTCGTGGAGGCCTCTAGCGGAGACGCCGCGTTGGTTGCGCTCGACCGGATGTCCGAACTGAGGCTGCTTGTCACGGACCACCTGATGCCGGGCATGGATGGGGTAGAGTTAGTGCGGCGTGTAAAGCTTGATCGGCCTACCCTGCCTTGTCTGATAATCTCCGGATATGCTGATGTCGACGGCATTGCGCCTGATCTTCCCAGACTGGCGAAGCCTTTCAAAGCCGAGGAGCTGAGGGAAGCGTTGGCAGCGGCAGGTTTTGGAGTAAGTTCATCTTCGACCTAGCGGGTGAGCGCCTTAAGGAATCTGAACCGCTGATGTCGCGGTAGAGAACAACACGTACACCACCAGAGAGCGACTGGCCTAAAGCCGCTCCCTTCCTTCTTCCCCAAAAGTTATCCTTGAAAACCAACCGCCAGAGCGACAGCACCCAAGGGCGACGGTTCCAGTGACAAGACGTCATAGATGCAAGGGGCTGCAAGAACGGCAAGCAACAATAAACCGATGATCAGACGCTTCATGATCAAGCCCATGACGTTGCGACAGCGCTTAAGCAAGCCTGAGCTCGACTGCAATATTGCCGCGGGTGGCCTTCGAATAAGGGCAGATCTGATGAGCTGCGTCGATCAGCGTGCGCGCTTGGTCGGGATCCATACCGGGCAGACTGATGTTCAGGCGCGCCTGCAGGTGGAAGGCGTCACCGGTCATTCCGAGATCTACTTCCGCGGCGATGGCCGTATCCGCCGGCAGCCGGAATCCTTGCGTGGCGGCGGCCCTCCCCAAGGCGCCGATAAAGCAGGCTGACCAGCCGGCGGCGAAGAGCTGTTCGGGATTGGTGCCATGCTTACTGCTGCCGGGAGGTGAGAGCTTAATATCGAGCTCACCATCGCTGCTCCTTGCGAAACCGTCGCGGCCGCCGGTGGTATGGGTCTTGCCGGTATAGAGAACCTTTTCGATACGGGTCATGGATCATTCCTTCTTTGGGTCGCGCCCGGCGCGATCTGTTTGACAAGGGATGATTTGACCGGTGGACGTGTCCACGATGTTTCAGGAAATGGCTGAATTGTATCGGGATGTAGCACATTAGGATGCAGATATCATCGGATACAAATCGGCCCGGAAAAGACGGGCCAGCATAGATCAGGGAATGACGACCTCGGCGGCCAGACCGCCACTCTCCCTGTTATAAATACGGATCGAGCCTCCGATGGCCGTCGCCAGTTGCTGGGCGATAGCGAGGCCGAGGCCGGCGCCACCGGTCTCCCGGTTTCGCGACTGTTCGAGCCGATAGAAGGGCTGCATCGCCGCATCCAGTTCGCTATCGGGAATGCCGGGGCCATGATCCATCACGGTGATGGCGACGGCTTCGCCGCGTCTCTCCATCATGATTTCAGCTGAGCCGGCGAATTTGAGCGCATTGTCGATGAAATTCGTGAGGATGCGACGCAGCGCATGCGGCCTGGTCTGGACATTGCCGGCCACGCCATCGATGACGGCGACGGCCTTGCCGGTGTCCTGATAGTCATAGACCATGCTCTCGATGAAAGAGGCGATATCGATCCGCGACACCTTCTCGACATTGCCGTGGGCGCTTCGGGCATAGGCGATGCCGTCCTGCACCAGCCGCTCGATCTCGCCGAGATCGCGGATCAGCTTGTCCTTCTCGATCGACTCCTCGGCCATTTCGGCGCGCAGCTTCATGCGGGTGATCGGCGTTTGCAGATCATGCGAGATCGCAGCGAGGATCTGCACCCGCTCCTCGAGATAATGGTCTATTCGCTCACGCATGGCATTGAAGGCGCGCGCCGCATGCGCCACCTCGCTCGGCCCGGTTTCGCGCATCGGCACACCTTTGCGGCTGGGAGTCAGCGCATCGGCAGCCGAGGCAAGCTGGCCGAGCGGCCGCGTCGCCAGCCGGACGGCAAGCCATACGCACACTATGATAAGCGCCATCTGCACCGCAAACACGTAAGGCAACCATGCAGCGATCGGCATGACGCCGCGCGGCGTGACATCGAGTGTCAGCGGCGCGCCGTCACTCAGCGTCAGATGCGCCTGCAGTCGCGGAGCCTGTCCCGGGATCGATTCAACCCTGATTGCGAATTTGTGCCTGGCGGCTTCCTCTATACGGCCGGCTATATCCTTGGCCCGGGCCGAGAGATCCGGCACACCGGGATCGCCGGGCCCGAGCACGAAGCGATAACTTCCACGGTTCAGCCGCTCAAGCCATTGCGGCCTCTCTTCTGCCGGGAGACGGTCGAGGATGGCGATCGAGGTTGCGACATCGGTCTCCAGCGTGCCGAGCATGACCGCCTTGGCCGACATATAGCGTTCGAGAGCGAGGATGCTGAAGGAAAGCCCATAGGCGATCACAAGGCCCGCGAACAGGATAACGAACAACCGGGAACGGAGCGACCCCGGCCAGAGGCGCAGGGTCCTCATTGCCGTGGCTCCGAGATCTCGACCGGCACGGAGAAAACATAGCCCTCGCTCCGCACCGTCTTGATATAGGACGGCTCGCGCGCATCGTCGCCGAGCCGCTGGCGCAGGCGGCTGACCATCAGGTCAATCGAGCGATCGAAGATCTCGGAATCGCGACCCTGCGTGAGATTCAGCAGCTGGTCGCGGTTGAGCACCCGCTGGGGGTGATCGATGAAGACACGAAGCATGCGGTATTCGGCGCCGCTCAGCGCCACTTCGGTGCCCTCCTTGTCGATAAGATGCCGTCCCACCGTATCGAGCTGCCAGTCGCCAAAGGTGAGCAACTGGCCGGCTTCGGAGATCTGCAGGTTGGGTGGCAGCATGCGTGTGCGCCTCAGCACCGCCTTGATGCGGGCCAGCAGCTCGCGCGCGGCAAACGGCTTGGGCAGATAGTCGTCGGCGCCCATTTCGAGGCCGATGATCCGGTCCATCTCGTCGCTCCGTGCCGTCAGCATCAGGATCGGGGTCGCCTTGTGCTTGCCGGCTCGCAGTTCGCGCGTCAGTACAAGGCCGTCGTCGCCCGGCATCATCACGTCGAGCACGATCAGATCGACCGTATTGGCCTCGAGGAACTTGCGCATCTGGCGACCGTCAGCGGCCGTGGTGGCGCGCAGGCCATTCCTGGTCAAGTAGGTCGAGACCAGTTCGCGGATTTCGCGATCGTCATCGACGATTAGAACGTGATCGATATGTTCCATTTGGCGTTCCGGACTGCTCATCATCACAGGCCGGTACGTCGGCCCGGCCCTCCGAGACTTTCCTTTGTTAATCGCGCAGAGGCAAGCGCCCGTTAAAGGCGCACCACATCCAGCACCGCCTGGGCGAATTCACGCGGAGCCTCCTGCGGCAAGTTATGACCGATGCCGCCGATGATCGTCCGGTGCTGATACTTGCCGATGAACTTGGTGGCATAGGCGACCGGATCGGGATGCGGTGCCGCGTTGGCGTCGCCTTCCATGGTGATTGTGGGGATCGAAATCTTCGGACCCTTGGCGAGCTTTTCCTCATAGGCATCGAAGCGCGCCTCTCCCTCGACCAAACCCAGCCGCCAGCGATAGTTATGGATAGTGATCGCCACATGATCGGGATTGTCGAGCGACTTCGCCGAGCGCGCGAAAGTCGCATCGTCGAACTTCCAGGTCGGCGATGCCGTCTGCCAGATCAGCCGGGCGAAGTCGTGGGTATTGGCTTCGTAGCCCAGACGGCCGCGTTCCGTGGCGAAATAGAACTGGTACCACCAGGCAAGCTCGGCCTTGGGCGGCAGCGGCTTGGCATTGATCGCCTGGCTGCCGATCAGGTAACCGCTCACGGATACGAGAGCGCGGCAGCGTTCGGGCCAGAGTGCGGCCATAATGTCGGGGTGCGCGCACCCCAATCATAGCCGGCAATGATCGCCGAACTGATGCCAAGCGCGTCCATGAGCGCGATCATGTCGACGGCAAACGCGGACGGTTGGCCGTTGCGCAGCGTGTCATCGGACAGGAAGCGCGTGGTTCCGTAGCCGCGCAGATGCGGAATGACCACCCGATGACCCTCGGCCGCGAGGATGGGCGCGACATCGACATAGCTGTGAATGTCATAGGGCCAGCCGTGGAGCAGCAGCACGGCGGGGCCATCCTGCGGGCCGGCTTCGGCATAACCGATTTCCAGGTCGCCGGCCTTCACGCTCCTGAGCGTTTCGAAGCCTGAGTTGCTTGCAATCGGTGTAGCACGGATCGTTGCATTGATCGGCGCGGCAACCGCGGGCTTGCCGAGGCCGAACTGCACCGCAGCGGCACCCAGGGCGGCCATGCCGAACAGGCGTCGGCGTTCGAGATTAATTTCAGCGGTCATTGCTCTCTCCATCGGTTGAACGTGATGAGGAGAAAGTCGGCCGCATGTATCCCCCTTATGTCCAGCCTCGTCGGTTTTGTATCGAACTGTAGCGGCGGAGATCGCTCGCTACAGTCCGATACATTTCGACCCTCGCCCGGACACATCCGGGATACGTCCTCCCCGACAAATGCATCTCGTTACCGGCTCCGGCCACCACCGGGCGCCGATCCCCCAAACGGTCAAAGGAAACGACGATGACGCTCCTGGTCATAGCCTATCTCGGAGGCGCGCTGACGATCCTCAGCCCCTGCATCCTCCCCATCCTGCCCTTCGTCTTCGCCCGGGCGGGTCAGCCCCTCCTCAAGAGCACGCTGCCGATGCTGTTGGGCATGGCGGTCACGTTCGCCGCGGTTGCTACACTCGCCGCGGTCGGCGGCAGCTGGGCCATCCACGCCAATGAATATGGTCGCCTGGCAGCACTCGCGCTGCTCACGATATTCGGGCTCAGCCTGCTGTCGCCGCGTATCGCGAGTTCGCTCAGCCGGCCGGTCGTCGATCTCGGCAACCGGCTGGCCAATTCCGCCGGCAACCCGGCCGCGCCGTCAGTCGCTGGATCGGCTATTCTGGGTGTGGCGACCGGCCTGCTATGGGCGCCCTGCGCCGGCCCGATCCTCGGCCTCGTCCTGACGGGCGCAGCACTTCAGGGTGCCAATCTCCAGACCACGTTCCTACTGCTCGCCTATGCGGCTGGTGCGGTCACATCGCTGGCAATCGCCTTGCTTGCCGGCGGCCAGGTGTTCGCCCGCATGAAGCAGTCGCTGCATGTGAGCGAACGCCTGCGGCAGGGCCTCGGCGCGGCTGTGATCGCCGGCGTCGGCGCCATCGCTCTCGGTGCCGATACCAGTCTGCTCGCCAGGCTGTCCTATGCCAGCACCTCGACCTTCGAACAGGTTGTGCTCGACCGCTTCCAAGTCCGTGAGTCCGCGATGGTGGCCAACAATTCCCTCGTCATGACCGACGCGTCGGGCAAGCAGCCTTTCACCAGCAACCTTCCGCTCGAAGGCGTGGCACCCCGTCTCGACGGTGCCGTCGAATGGCTGAATTCCAAGCCGTTGACCGCAGCCGATATGCGCGGCAAGGTCGTGCTGATCGACTTCTGGACCTATTCCTGCATCAATTGCATCCGCACCGTCCCCTATGTTCGCGCCTGGGCCGAAAAGTACAAGAACCAGGGCCTGGTTGTCATAGGCGTGCACGCCCCGGAATTCGCATTCGAGAAGCAGGTCGACAATGTCCGCAAGGCGGTCGCCGACTTCGGCATCCGCTACCCCGTCGCCATCGACAACGACTACCGCATCTGGCGCGCCTTCTCCAACAGCTACTGGCCCGCCCATTACTTGATCGATGCCAAGGGGCAGCTCCGCTACCACCATTTCGGCGAAGGCAACTATGCCCAGACCGAACAGGCGATCCAGGACCTGCTGCGCGAGGCCGGCAACAAGATGGCGGCTGAGGCCACGGTCAAGCCCGACGCCAAGGGCGCCGAAATGGCGCCCGATCTGGTCAATCTCGGTTCGGGCGAGACCAATCTCGGTTACCAGCGCGCCGCCGGCTTCGTCTCGCCAGAAGGCATCCTGTCCGACACGCCACGCGACTATTCAGTGAAGGAACCCCGTCTCAATGAATGGGGTCTCGCCGGCCGCTGGACCATAGCTGCGGAGAAGGCGGTGCTCGACAGGGCCGATGGCGCCATCGCCTATCGCTTCAGCGCCCGCGACCTGCATCTCGTGCTCGGCCCCCGGGCCGACGGCAAGCCCGTCCGCTTCAAGGTGACAGTCGACGGCAAGGCGCCGGACCAGAACCACGGCGCGGACACCGATGCCAATGGCAATGGCACGATCACCAAGACCCGCCTCTACCAGCTCGTCCGCCAATCGGGCGAGATCGAGGCACGCAACTTCGAGATCCGTTTTCTCGATCCCGGCGCCGAAGCCTACGCCTTCACCTTCGGCTAGGCGCCCACTTCCCCTGACGACCCAGACCCACCCAAAGGAGACTATCATGAATCGCATTTCCATCTTCGCCGCCGCATTGTTGACCTCGGCAATCGCTTTCGCCGCCCAAGCTGCGGAAGTCCGCAATATCGTCATCGTCCACGGCGCTTTGGCCGATGGCTCGAGCTGGCGCAAGGCGACCGAGATCCTCACCCGTCGTGGCTACAACGTCACCATCGTTCAACAGCCGATTACCTCGCTCGCTGACGATGTTGCCGCGACCAACCGCGTGCTCGACCTGCAGACTGGCCCGACTTTGTTGGTCGGTCATAGCTATGGCGGCATGGTGATCAGTGAGGCCGGCGACCGGCCAGACGTCGCGGGCCTCGTCTATGTCGCCGCCTTCCAGCCCAACAAGGGCGAGAGCCTGATTGGCCTCGCAAGCTCTAAACCGGCCGGCGGCATGAACATCCGCGAGACCAAGGATGGCGAATACCTCTATCTTGACCCGGCAGCCTTTCCTGCCGACTTCGCTGCCGATCTGCCGAAAGATGAGGCTGCCTTCCTAGCCCGCAGCCAAGTCTTTGCCGCGAAGAAGGCCTTTACCGAAAAGGCGAGCGAGCCGGCCTGGAAGGTCAAGAAGAGCTGGGCGGTGGTTGCCACCCGCGACCGCTCGATCAATCCAGACCTTGAGCGGGATATGGCTGGGCGTGCAGGCAGCGACGTCACCGAGATCGAAGCCAGCCATGCCGTCTTCGCGTCAGAGCCGGAGAAGGTGGCCGACGTCATCGACGCGGCAGCCAAAGAGCTATCGAAGTAAGAGAAGCGGCAGCGGCTTTGCATCGTCGCTCCCCCTTTCGGCGCTTTGAAGGAGGCTGTCGGGTGCCGGGTCGACATTGGCGCTCGGAAGTGCGTGCAGGTGATTGCCATATTATCGAGCCGCTGCCAGATCTTGATCCTCTCTCAAGGCGGGATCAACAAACTGGTTCGCGGGCGAGGACAAGGCTCGGCCACCGTTGGCCGGATGGCTTTACTCCGCGCACGTGCCAAGGATCGGCGTCATCAGCCTTACATGCGTATCGATACGCTCGAGAACCTTCGCCGGAGCGACACTCCGTTCCGGCAGAGACCACCAAACTTCGTTGACGCGCTCGACCGTATCGACCACCGCTTTAAGCACCGCCGCTTCCGGCAAGCGCGCGCGATTGGCGAAGGCTTTCCATCGTTGCGCATTCAACGCCTTGAAGCGGCGCTCACCGGCAAGCGACAGTGCCATGGCATCTACTGGGATGTAAGGAATTGTCGATAGCACGTCGTAGACAGGCGCGAACTTCGGTTTGTCGCCGGCTCCGCGATAGATCAGCGACCAGTTTTTCAGGTGCATGTCACCATTGCCGGTGATGGCAGCCAGAACCAGTCGGCGGACGAACTCAAGCGCAGCGTCAGACGAGATGGCAACGTTCAAGGCTGCGGCGATATCATGATATGCAGCTCCTTCGTATTTCCGCGAAGGATAGACGCCGAATACCTGCGCGAAATCCTCGATATGGATCCGCTCGCCGTTTGCGCCACGATCGAAGCGTTTGACGAGCAGGACTCTGCCGTCCGACAGCGTCTCGAACTCCTTCGGGATACCTTCGAACTCTGATTGCTCGACGAGTTCACGCTCCGGAACCTCCATGCCGATCGCTTCCGCCAGTGCAAGATTGGCATATTCGTTTTCCGACACGCCGAGAAACGAGGTCGATGGAAACTTGGCAATGTAAGCCCCCTGTTCGTCGCCGATCGGCAACGTCAGTCCACCGCCCTTCCCCGTGTTCTTGATGACCGAAAGCTTCATCTGAACGCCGGCGAGCGAAAACCGGACTTTCGGCTTGGTGGCGGGCAGATTATCGAGACGGGCAATCGTCCCGTCGCTCGGCACGACGCGGACAGCGCCTGGCAGGTCCGAACCGAGCGCGACGAGCAGGTCGAAGTCGTTTCCCGTGCGAACACTCCCCGCGTGGTGTTTTTCCATTGCCTCGCGCAGCTTGTCTTCCGGGAGCAGATTGGCGAAGAACGCCGGCAACGCTCTGGCGACGGGTTTCGGGTCCTTACGTAAGCCGCCAGTGACTGCTCGAAACGACAGGCTGAGCACCGGGAAGCCGCCCGTTGCGCGATAGCTGTCCTCGAAGCTGAAGGCGTTGAAATCGCCGGGCGTTCTGACGATCGTGCCAACCTTCACATCGTTCAGCAGCACGTCGAGCGACGAGATGGATTTCGGATCGGATGAAGCTTCAGGCATTCTCATCCCCATCTGCATGAGGCATGAATGCCGGGAGATCGTCGAGATCGTCATGCGGCCGCAGCAGCGCATCGACCGCCGGAACCATCGCCTGCGGTATAAGCATCAACTCAAGTCCGAGAGCACGGGCGATGTTGATCAGTGTCGTCGTGCGCGCAGCACTGCTTCCGGCTTCTATCTCGCGATAGCGGGGACGCGATATGCCCGCCATGTCGGCAACCTGCTCCTGCGTCAGTTGCCTGCCTTTACGCGTAGCTTTCAGCAACCGCCCGACTTCCAGCAAGGCATCTGACTCAGATCGTGCCATCCTACCTACCCAAAAGTTCTCCGTGTTCAGTAAGCTATCGCAAGCTTTCTAAGATCGGTCAACAAAAAGATATAAATACGTATCATTGATTCGTAAATTGATCTTTTTGCCTATCATCCACGTTGTTTCAGACTGATGGTGCCAAAGTGCCAGCCGTGGCAACCTTACATGCCTTATTGATGGCGGGCCCCAATTTCCGCTGGCCCTCCGCATTCGCCGGTTACTGGGAAATGGCAGAGACGAAGGCCGCGAGCGTAGCGGCGATCGCTTCCTCATGCCATGCAGGTAAAGTCATAGGCCGTCCTGCAAACCGGCGATCACCGCGCGCAGCTTGGCGTTGGGTTTGGGCGGATTTTCCAGAAGCTCAAGAATGCGAAGATGATCGCGCTTTGACAGTTTGATCGTTTCGGCTTCTTCGATCACAGCTTCTGCTTCTCGCAATGCGGATTGGGTTACGAAATTCGTCAGATCGGTATTACGAAGTGCTGCGGCGCGCACGAGTTTAGCCTTGGCCGTGGCAGGCACCCTCAAACTCATAGCTCGCTGTTCTCGTTCGCTATGCTCGGCATGTGGGCCTCCGTCTCTCAATGGGATATAGGCTAAACCCCTCCGGCGTCGAGGTTGTGCGCCTTCAAGGCGTACAGGCTAGATGCCCACACTTGTATTATTTTCGTGGCTTGTCTCAGGGTTTGCAGAAATTGGGATCATCGGTCAGGTGTTCAGCGATTACCTTGGGTGCCAATGCGGCGGGCGTATCGATACCTGCTGCAGAGTTTGTCGAACGCCCTCTAGACGCGTGTGCGGAAATCATGGAGAAGTTGACAACGTATGGTTGGCTTGAGCCAGCGCCGTGCTGAGCGAGGAAATGGTCCAATGTTGGCGGCAATACGATCGCATTTATTACTTCTGGCGGCGGTTGGCTTGGTTTGCGGCAGCGGCCCGGCCGGTGCCGCGGACCCACACGCGATGGTACGCAAGTCCTGGAACGGCTGTTACGTCGGCGTCAATGCGGCCTCTGCGCGGGCGGACGTCGTAGCGACCGACAGTCCTTTCACGGACGGCCCATTCGCAGGAGCCGGCTTTTCCTGGAATTCCTCCGGTCCGAATTACGAAACAATCGACATGAACAATGCCGGCGCTTCGGTCGGCATCGAGGCTGGTTGCGACGTCGAACTGCCCGGAACTTTGCCGTTTATCATAGGCGGGGTCGTCGATTTCAGCCTGCTCGATATATCAGGTGACGGCCAGTCCGCGCTCTATTCAGATACAAAAACGCAATACGACATCGACTGGGCGAGCAGTTTGCGCGCACGCGTTGGGCTTGAGGCGGGTGAGATTCTCTTTTTCGGTTCAGGCGGCCTCGCCCTCGCAAATATCAACGTACGCGCGTTCGATAATGCGACGGCACCTACGTTTGGGCGGATGGACGTATCTGGAGGCGGGTCCACAATCGGGTGGGCGGCCGGGCTCGGTGCGGAGTGGCGCGCGAAGCCCAATCTGTCGCTTTCAATCGAATACCTGCATTACGATTTCGGCTCCGTGACGGCGACCGGTCCCGCTTTCGAACCGGTAGGCGCCTTTCCACGCTTCGAGAACGACGTGAGGCTCGACACAATTCGAGTGGGCCTGAAGTGGCGAATGTGACTTTCAGGGTCCTGGCAGAGCGGCGCGCCGCGTAAATATTGTCTAGAAAATCTATTACAACAAGTTCCACAGGACCCTCCGGCGAAGCCCGGAGAAATATCAAGTCCAAATGATTTTGCCGGGGGATACAATGACCGAGACAATTGGAGAACTCGCCGCCGGTGCGGGAACCGGCAGCCGCTGTGTGGTGTTCATCGACGCAGGTCTCCAAGGCGCGCAAGAACTTGCCGGCCGGCTTCCGGCGGGCGCGGACGTTGTCTGGATAGCTGCGGACGTCGATTCAATCGCGACGATGAGCGCATGGGCCGTTGGAAAGTCTGGCTATGATGCCATTCACATCATATCTCACGGTGCGCCCGGCAGGCTTCTGCTTGGTGGCGCACAAATCGACGCCACCGCGCTTGACGCACATAACCAGGAACTCGCATCTTTGGGTTCAGCATTGAACGAAGGTGGCGATATTCTTCTTTATGGCTGCAATATTGCGGCGGGAGCGGTAGGGGAAGAATTTATCGATTTGCTGGCCCGATACTCGGGCGCGGATGTTGCAGCATCAACGGATGCAACCGGCGCCGCACAGCTGGGAGGCGACTGGAACCTTGAGCGTCAGCTCGGCGACATCGAAGCGCACGTATTTGGCGCAGATGGATCACTAGCCTATGGCGCGCTTCTCGCGACAACCTCGGGCACTTTAACGTTCACCGGCACGGCTGGTCTGAGTGATGGCATAGCACAGGACGGCGAAGGCGGCTCGATTGATCTGTCGGGCATCGATATCCTGGTGCGCAACATAAGCGACATCAACGGCACACCGGTGAACAATGTTTCGTGGCAGGATAATAATTTCCTGTTCAGTAACGATGGCAGCTTTAGCGGCCTGACAATAAACGATAATGCCGGGATGAAGGGCATGTCGATAGCATCAGCCGATGGAAGCAATTTCAACATCGATAGATTTACATACTACAATTGGGGCGAAACGGAATCCACGACAATTACAGTCAAAGGGTATCTTGATGGCGTCGAGGTCGCGTCAACAAGCTTTGAGGGATATAATACAGATTATCTTCCACGGATTATTTCACTGAACGGTGATTTCGATATTGTTGATGATGTTCGCCTCTACATTTCCGCGGGCGGTTATCTAGGCGATCAGTCTATAACCTATAACACAATCAATAACATTGTCATTTCAGCATCGTTCCCAGCCGCAACCATCATCGTGGCGGACAGTGCCCTGACGGTAGGCGAGACCTCGCTGGTGACCTTTATCTTCAGCGAAGCCGTCAACGGTTTCACCAATGCCGATCTGACGATCGCCAACGGCATGCTGAGCTCCGTCAGTTCGTCCGATGGCGGCGTCACCTGGACTGCTACCTTGACGCCGAACGCCGGCGTAACCGACGCGACCAACCTTATCACACTCGACAAT
>NZ_JBLZPH010000046.1:48203-48489 GCF_049199205.1 Shinella sp. M31
CAACGGCATGCTGAGCTCCGTCAGTTCGTCCGATGGCGGCATCACCTGGACCGCGACCCTGACGCCGACCGGCGGCATTACAGACACGACCAACCTCATCACACTCGACAATACCGGTGTGGCCGATCTCGCTGGCAATGCCGGGACAGGGATCACCAATTCGAACAACTACAGCGTCGACAGCCAGCGCCCGACCGCAACCATCGTGGTGGCGGACACCGCTTTGGCAGCCGGTGAAACCTCGCTGGTGACCTTCACCTTCAGCGAAGCCGTCACTGGTTTCACC
>NZ_JBLZPH010000046.1:48514-48692 GCF_049199205.1 Shinella sp. M31
GTGACCTTCACCTTCAGCGAAGCCGTCACTGGTTTCACCAATGCCGATCTGACGATCGCCAACGGCATGCTGAGCTCCGTCAGTTCGTCCGATGGCGGCATCACCTGGACCGCGACGTTAACGCCGACCGCCGGCATTACAGACACGACCAACGTCATCACCCTCGACAATACCGGCG
>NZ_JBLZPH010000046.1:48717-49065 GCF_049199205.1 Shinella sp. M31
GCCGGCATTACAGACACGACCAACGTCATCACCCTCGACAATACCGGCGTGGCCGATCTTGCCGGCAACACCGGGACCGGGATCACCAATTCGAACAACTACAGCGTCGACGGCCAGCGCCCGACCGCAACCATCATCGTGGCTGACAATGCCTTGGCGGCAGGCGAGACCTCGCTGGTGACCTTCACCTTCAGCGAGGCCGTCAACGGTTTCACCAATGCCGATCTGACGATCGCCAACGGCATGCTGAGCTCCGTCAGTTCGTCCGATGGCGGCGTCACCTGGACTGCTACCTTGACGCCGAACGCCGGCGTAACCGACGCGACCAACCTTATCACACTCGACAAT
>NZ_JBLZPH010000047.1:0-91802 GCF_049199205.1 Shinella sp. M31
GGTGATGCGGGCGGTGCGAGCGATAAGCGCATCGATGAACTTGTCGTAGATGCTGGCTTCGACGAAGCAGCGCGAACCGGCAACGCAGGTCTGCCCCGCCGCGGCAAAGACACCCGAGACAACGCCGTTGACGGCGTGCTCGATCTCGACATCGCCGAAGACGACATGCGGTGATTTTCCGCCGAGTTCCATTGAACAGGGTACCAAGTTCTGCGCGGCATTTCCGGCAATGCGGCGGCCGGTCGCGGTGCTGCCGGTGAAGACATATTTGGCGACGCCCGGATGGCGGGTCAGCGCTTCGCCGGCGCTCTTGCCGGTACCGGTGACGACGTTGACGACGCCGGCCGGAAAACCTGCTTCATGGATGAGTTCGGCGAGCGCCAGCGTCGAGGCGGTCGCGTGTTCCGACGGCTTGATGACGACGGTGTTGCCGATCGCCAGACACGGTGCCAGCGTACCGGTCAAAAGCATCAGCGGCGAATTCCACGGCGTGATCATGCCGACGACGCCGAGCGGTTCGCGCAGGTTGAGGTTCAGCGTATCCATCCGGTTGATCGGGATGGTGTCACCCTGCAGCTTGTCGGCCATGCCGGCGAAGTAGTGATAGCTATCCGGCATCGAGCGCATCTGCGCCCGGGTTTCCTTGAGCAGCTTGCCGTTGTCGCGTGTCTCGATTTCGGCAAGCGTATCGGCATTGGCGCGGACGAGTTCTGCGAGCTTGCGCACCAATGCGCCGCGGTCGGTCTGCGTCATGCGCCGCCAGGCTGGATTGCGGAAGGCGGCATTTGCGGCCGCAACGGCCGCCGCGACATCATCGGCATCGGCTTCCGCCAATTCGTACCATGGCCTGCCCGTGGTCGGATCGTAGCTGGCAATATAGTTGCCATTCTTCGGCGACACGAATTCGCCGTTAATGAACAGGCCCTGGCGCGAGCCTTCGATGGAGCTGACTGACGTCTTCATCTCATTGTCCTTGGTCTTGGGAGGCTTGGGTCCAGGCGTGGGCTTCGCCGTCGATCATCGCGACGCGGCCGCCATCGTCTGAATCCATATAGATGCCGAAGCGGCCCGCCTGCCGCTCGCGCACATAGCGGCGCAGCATCGAGCGCAGTTCGTGGGTGGCGATCGCTTCGTAGGGCAGATCGTCGATCGGGAAGAAACGGAGATCGGCGGGCAGGCTGATGTCGGCGCCTTCGCCCGCCAGCCGGGCGCGGTAGACGAGATAGCCGGGATCGCTATCGGCAACGTCGAAGACGGAGTAGAGGAACGTCTCCTCGGGAACGAGACGCAGCGCATCGCCGCCTTCGACGACCAACTGGCTGTCTGCCTTGCGACGGCGAGCCGAGGGCAGCACCCAGCCGCCTTTGCCATCCGAGCGCAGCAGCAGACCGTCGCCCGCCTCGATCAGATAGCCGATGATCATCCCATGCGAGGCGAGCCAGCCCGATGGCAGCGGATCCTTGACGCTGGCATAGCGGCCCCGGCAGAAACCCAGTGGCGCGGACGGGCTGGTGCCGAAGGCGCGAACCTGGCCGATCAGAACGGAGTGATCGCCGGCATCGACGGTGTTATAGGTCGTGCAGTCGAACCAAGTGAGGCTGTCAGTCAGGACAGGCGCGCCTGTATGGATATGATCGTGATTGACCGACTGGAACTTGTCGGGAGATTTCGAGGCGAAGGTGCCCGACACATCCACCTGGCCTTCATGCAGGATATTGACGGCGAAGCGTCCGGCATTGGTGAAGGATTGATAACTGGATGCCGATTTCGCGACGCAAACCAGAAGCAGCGGCGGATCGAGCGAGACCGAGGTGAAGGAATTCGCGGTCATGCCGCGCGGCGTGCCGTCCTCGTCGCGCGTCGTAATAACGGTGACGCCCGTCACAAAGGTTCCGAAGGCCCGGCGCAGGGCGATCGGGTCAATCGGCGCATCCGCCTTTGCCGCTGTCTCCGCCATGCTGTCTCGCCTCCCTGTCGTTGTTGATGGGAGGCTAGCGCTGCCGGTTCGGCCGTTCTTCCCTTGCTTCGACGGAGCGAGTGGAAAACTTCTGCTGCGATCCGTAGGAGACCGAAAATGGCCGCGCGAAAGCGCTGGAAACCAGGATAGAGCCGGGGGAAGAGTTACTTTTCAGCACTGACGCGGTTGTCGATGACGCCGTGCAGGCGGATTGCCAGCTCGACGGCAAAGCGCTTCTCGGGTGTGTCGACATCGACGCCGAACAGCTCCTGAATGCGCGACAGGCGATAGCGTAGCGTCGTCACATGCAACCCCATCGTATCGGCGCAGGCCTGGCTGCGGCAGCCCTCCTGCAGATAGGTGGAGAGTGTTTCGAGATAGGGCGTCCCGTTTTCGCGATCATGCTCGGCAATGACGCCGACGCTTTCCTGAACGAAGCTGCGGACATCGCCCGCTTCAGAGGCCGCCACCAGCATCGGAAGCGGCCCGAAATCCTGCGCAGAAACAGCACCCGTCAGGCCGAAGGAACGGCCGATGCGGATCATCCGGCTGCAGCGTTCCCAAGCGGCGGGATAATCGGAAAGCGCCGCGCAGCGATTGCCCGCGACAACAACAGGCGGTTCGTCGAAATAGCGGCCAAGCTCCTCGGCGATACGGCGCGTCAGCTTGACCGTCCGCTCCTGCCTTTTGCTGGCATCATAGGGCACGAGGCAGACGACACCGCCATCGATGGCGATCAGGTTTGCCTGCAGCGAAGCCTGCTGCATGATGCGGGCGAGCGTATGCTCGACATCGACGGAAGCACCACCGAAAGCCTTGGTCTTGTCGGGGAAATCGACGACGATCATCTGCTGCGGCTGCGCAAAATTCAGGCCCAACCGTTGGGCGCGCTGTGCGACGTCGCCGGCATTGCGCCACCGGGCTTCGACGATCTCGAAGAACAGCTCGGTCTGGGTGCGGGTCTCGAACCGGAAGCGGATGAAGCTGCGCATCATCTGCACGCTGAGCGCAAACTTGGCGCTGTCGAGCATCAACAGATCGAGGTCGCTGAATTCGCGCGAGGTCGGGAAGATGATCAATGCGCCGACCAGTTGATTATCGACCGTCAGCGGCTCGATGCGCGCAGAAATCTTGAAGCGTTGCGCGCCGTCATCGAGAAACAAGCTCTCAGCATCGGTCGTGCCACAATCGACCGCCTCGCGCGCCGCCTTCATCAGCGGCCGGGCAAGCGTCGTGGCTGCTACCTCCTGCCAGGAAGCCTCGTCATAGAGGGCATTCGGCGAACGCCCTGCGATGACTTGATTGGCGGTGAAATCGACGACGATGGTCGGATTGGGTAGCATCATTCCGACCATGGCCGAGAGCGGGGCGACGGCGCCGTCGCTCAAGACATGTTCAAGCAACGAGGTATGCGCCTGCAAGGCCCGCTCAAGCCGCTGTGCCGCACGCTTCTCGGCTTCCAGCCGATGTTCGCGCTCGACGGCGATGGCGCCCATATGGATAATCGCCCCGAGAAAAGCGAGGTCGTCTTCGGAGACTTCGGTGATCTGGCGCGAGATGACGCTCAGCACCATTGGCCGGCCCTCAGCGTCCTTGCAGTTCATCGGCATCACGAGAACGGTGCGGTAGTCCCGCTCGAAGGCCTCCTTGCGGTAGCCGGGAAATTCGACGGACTCGCGGGCGTCGCGGATATAGACGGGCTCGTTGCGCTTCAGGGCGATCAACGACGGGCTGGTCGCCAGCTCCCACCTGTCCGGCAGCTGCCGCTCAATCAGCGTCGGGTCGTGGCGGACGATCACATAGGCATAGCCATGCGCGGCATCGATCCCCATGATCGAACCGAGCGACCATTGGGCATGGCGGCAGGCCGCCGCGATCAGATGCTGCAGCACCGTCTGGAGATCGCCGCCGCTGTTGATCTGGCTTGCGACGTCGCGCAGCGCCAATATCTGAAACGTCTGATTCAAACTGCCTCGCCCTCCAACTGACCGCATCATGCGCGCGCGTTCAGCGGAAATCTACTCCGTTTCGATGGAAGCCGAGGCCACGCAGTTCCGCCGAACAGAGGAAGACGTTCACCGTTTAGCCGCTAGGCTTCTGCGAGTTTCAACATTTCGCATCGGCGCAAGGCATGACACTCGGCATCAGAAAAATTTCGACCTTCCTGGAAGAGACCCTCGTCGAGGGCGGCAAGGCGGCTCCGCGTCCGGTGACCATGGTCGTCGTTGCCGCGGTGATCCAGAACCCCTGGGCAGGACGTGGTTTTGTCGAGAACCTGCGGCCGGAGATCATCCGCATTGCCGGCGAACTCAGCCATGAGATGACCAGCCGCCTGCTGCGGCAGATGGACGCCGACAAGATTGAGGCCTGTGGCAAGGCGGCGGCAACGGGCATCAACGGCGAGATCGAGCACGCCTCGGCGATGATCCACACGCTCCGCTTCGGCAACCCGTTCCGCGAGGCGATCGGCGGCACCAACTACCTGGAATTCGCCAATACCCGCAACGGCCCCGGCGCGCTTCTATCGCTGCCGATGATGCACAAGAGCGAGAGCGGCAAACGCTCGCACTTCCTGACCGCCAACTTCCTGATTGCCGATGCGCCTGGTCCGGACGAGATTGTCGTGGCAATCGGCGCCGCTGATGGCGGCCGACCCCATGCCCGCATTGCCGATCGCTTCCAGGATATTGCCGAGATGGAAGCCGAGGCCGCTAAGGTCCAGCGAGAAAGAAGTTAAACGCCATCGACCTCAGAATTCTCGATGCGATTCAGCGCGATGGCCGCATTACCAAACTTGCTTTGGCAGAAAAGGCCGGCCTCTCGCCCACGCCCTGCTGGATGCGGCTGCGCAAGCTTGAAAAGGCTTGGATTGTCACCGGCTATCATGCCTGTATCGCGCTTCGCAAGATTGCCCCGGTCGCGAGCCTCATGGTCGAGGTCACTCTCGCCAACCACCGGCATAGCGATTTCGAGCGCTTCGAGCGGGTGATCGGGGCATTCCCGAGATCCTTGGGTGCTGGTCCGTTGGCGGCAATGCCGATTACTTCCTCCGCATCACCGCACCTGACATTGAGGCCTATCAGCGGTCCGATGTTGGGATATGGAAAGGCGAGCGGATATCAAAGGGACGAGTAGCGTTTGGTTTCCTCAAGATTGTCGAGCATGAAGGCTTCGAGGTCGGCACACTCGAGGTTGAGGCACCCGAGCTGCCGCATCAGACCAGCAAGCTCGTCGTTGAAGATCTCCATCGCCCGGTGAACGCCGCCCTGGCCGAAGCCCGCCGCACCATAGAGGAAGGGCCGGCCGGCGAAGATATAATTCACACCGCAGCACAGAAGCGCCAGAAGATCCGACCCGCGGCGCACCCCACCGTCGAACATTATGGGGAAATCCGCTCCGACAGCCTCGCGAATGGCAGGGAGGCAGTCGATGGAGTTGACGGCGCGGTCAAACTGTCGTCCGCCGTGATTGGAAACGATGATGGCGTCCGCGCCCGCTTCGCGCGCCATGCGCGCGTCTTCGGGATGCAGGATTCCCTTGATGACAAGCGCGCGCGGCCAGAGCTGGCGGAACTGCCGCAGATGATCCCATGTCTGCAAGGCATAGCCGTGTTGGATAGAGAACTTTGCGACCTCGAGCCCCGAGGCCCCATTGGGAAGATACGGCGCCCAGTTCTCCATGACCGGAAGGCCCCCCGCAAGCAGATATCGCAGGGTCCAGGCCGGATGGAGCAAACCGTCTAAGACCGTTTTGGGCGTGAATTTCGGCGGGATATCGATCTCGTTGCGGATGTCGCGCTCCCGCTTCGCTGCGACCGGAATATCGACGGTCATGACGAGCGCGCCGCATCCGCAGGCTCCCGCTCGGTGGATCATGTCGCGATTGATGGTCTCATCGGCCGTCGTATAGATCTGGTACCAGAGGTTTTCGCCGGCGATGCGCGCGGCCGCCTCCATCGAGGACACGCTGACGCCGGACATGATGTAGGGGACGTCGAAACGCTTGGCGGTCTCAGCAAAGAATAGCTCAGCCTGCGGGCGAAACAGCCCGGAGTACCCCATCGGCGCGATGCCCAGCGGACCCGCGAAGCTGCGCCCCAGCACGTTCTTCGAGATCGAGCAGTTGGCGACATCGCGCAGGTAGCGCGGCATGAAGCGGAACCGGTCGAAGGCGGTTCTATTGTCTGAAAGACCTCGCTCGTCTCCCGCGCCGCCGGCAATCCAGTCGTATAGCATCCGGGGCAGATAGCGACGCGCGGCCTGCTCCAGATCATCGGTGTTCACGATCCTGTCGAGCGGCGATCTGACCATTGTTCTTCCATACAGTTCGGCTTCGGACGGTTCGCCATCCGGTGCTGTGACCTTACCTGACAGCGTCAGATGACCTTGCCCGGATTGAGGATGCCTTTCGGGTCGAGTGCGCCTTTTAGGAGGCGCATGGTAGCGAGTTCGGCCGGCGTGCGCGAGTGATGCAGGTAATCGCGCTTGGCAACGCCAATGCCGTGCTCGGCGGAAATCGATCCGCCGTAACCTGCGATGAGGGCATAAACGAGCGCGCGGACCTTGCCCTTGCCCTGAGGCGTCGGCAGGCCTGTCGTGACATGCAGGTTGCCGTCACCCAGATGACCGAGGACGTGCAGCCCGAGATTATCCGGCACCTCTTCATCGAGGCGGCGCTGCACTTCGTTGACGAGCGCCTCCATGCTGGCAACGGGAAGGGAGACGTCGAAGTCGACCATGGTCTTGAAGAGCAGCATCTCGGCTTCGAAATCTTCGCGGATCTTCCACAGCTCGGAGCGCTGGCGCGACGAGGTCGCGATCACCGCATCGGCGATAAGACCGGTTTCCAGCGCCTGGCCGACCACCCGCTCGAAAAGCCGGGCGTCCTCCTCGGGATCGAACCCTTCGGATTCGCACACGATGTAATACGGATACCGGCCTTCGATCGGCGAGCGGCCGCCGAGAAGCGCGTCGACATTGAAATGGAAGAATTCGGCCCACATGATTTCGAACGACGACAGCGTGCCGTGCAGATCGCGACGCATCAGCCCGAGCGTCTCGGCGACCGCGTCGAAGCTCTCGAAGGCGAGCAGCGCGGTGTTGACCGACCGCGGCGCCGGATGCAGCTTGAGCACGGCCCGGGTAATGGCGCCCAGCGTGCCTTCGGATCCGATGAAGAGATGCTTCAAGTCGTAGCCGGTATTGTCCTTTGTGTAGGGCGTCAGATGGCTCAGCACCGTCCCATCGGCAAGCACGCATTCGAGCCCGAGAACCTGATCACGCGCAACGCCATACCGCAGGGCCTGAAACCCGCCGGCATTGGTGGAGAGCGCCCCGCCGATCATCGCGCTTCCCCTCGCCCCGAAATCGAGACCGAAACGCAGGCCCTCGGCCGTGCAACGCTGCTGGACGGCCTCGACCACAGCGCCGGCACCGACCTCGATCGTCATGCCCTTGCTGTCGGGCGCGCCTATATGGTTGAGGCGCTCGAGCGAGATCAGCAAGGTCTTGCCATCCGATTGCGTGGCGCCGACGAGGTTGGTGCGCCCACCCTCGAAGATGACCGCCTGCGAATGCTTGTGGCAGAGCGCCAGAATCGCGGAAAGCTCGACCGTGTCGGCAGGTTTTACAAGGCCAAGCGCCTGCGTCGGGGTGTTGGTCCAGAAATCCTGTGGCCGGTTATGTAGCGTCGTTGCGTCGATGACATTGCGCGCGCCGACGATTTGCCGTGCATCCTCAAGATCGATCATATGCCCTGCCCTGTCGAAAACGCTGCCAAATCCCTGACCAGGCCGCGGCCGGACGCCTGGATGAACCCCATGTCCGAGCCGATGGTGAAGAGGCCATAGCCCATCTCGGTCAGTTCCGGAATGGCCGAGATCGCCGACACGTCGATGGCCGCCAGCTTTCCCGCGCGTTTTACGGCATCGGCCGTGCGCTGCAGCACATCACGCATCTCGCGCCCGGACCGGCCAATCGGCAGGCCGAGGGACGACGCGAGGTCGGCGGGTCCGACGAACAGCACGTCGAACCCCTCGACGGCCAGGATGTCCTCCAGGTTGGCGAGGCCCTTGGCGCTTTCCAGCTGCAGGATCAGGGTCGTGGCGTCATTGGCTTCGGCAAGATAGGTCTCGAAAGCCTCGTAGTAGCCGGATGCCCGCCATGGGCCGATGCCTCGCATGCCAGCCGGCGCGTATTTGCCTGCGGCAACGATTGCGCGGGCTTCCTCGGCGGTCTCGATCATCGGCACCATGAGGCCCGATACGCCAGCATCAAGCGCGGCCTTGATTTCGGCTGCCGACTTCGACCACGGCCGAAAGATAGTGGGCGTCCCATGCAGTTCCGCAGACGGCAAAAGGCTTGCCAGATCCTGCACGCCAATGGGCGAATGCTCGCCATCGAGAAGCAGGAAGCCAAACTGCGACCGCGCCATCAGTTCGATGACGGTGGGATGGGGAATGCCGACCCATGCACCGAAAATAGGCTGGTCGCTGCGAAGTCGCGCTTTGAGGCTCTTGGCCAGAGTGAGTGGCATTGGATTGCTCTTTGAAATCAGGATCTGGAAAAGGCGGTGTTGTCCTGGCCCTGTCGGGAGAGCCGGGCAAAGACCTTGGTGATGACCATCGCCATGAGAATGTAGACGGCGGAAATCAGAAGAAGAGGCTCGTAGGTCAGGTATGTCTGCTGGCGCACCTGGGCTGCCACCGAATAGACATCGATGACCGTGATGGTCGCCACCAGGGGGGTCGCCTTCAGTTGGAGGATCGTCTCGCCGGCGAGCGTCGGCATCGCCCGTTTGAAGGCCTGCGGCAGCCAGATGCGGCGAAACGTCAGAAAACCAGACATGCCGTAGGCCCTTGCCGCATCGAGCTGGCCTTTCGGCACGCCCTTGAAGGCCCCGCGGAAGACTTCGCCCTCGTAGGCGGCATAGGAAAGGGTGAGGCCGAGGAACGCATAAGGCCACGCCTGCCGCAGGATAGGCCAGAGGGCAGAGTCGCGGATCCAGGGGAACTGCGGAAACAGCGATCCGAGCCCGTAATAGAGCAGCCAGAGCTGGAGGAGCAGCGGGGTTCCGCGAATGACGGTGCAGAACGCACGCGCCGGCAACGCAAGCCATCTCGGGCCGACGACCTGCACCAGACCGATGGGGATCGCCAGCAGCATGCCGAGCGAACTGGTGACGACCACCAGAAGCATGGTCATGCCGAGGCCGCGCAGCAGCAGGGGATAATAGGTTACGAGCCAGTCCCAGCGCATCTGCAGCGCCGCATAGGTACCCAGGAGAAGCGCGGCGATAACGGGCGTCAGCGTCCCGGCATCCAGCCACCGGCGCCGGTCGCGGGCCTGCGCTTCAAGAACACTCACATCCAGCCGGCTAGACATGGGCCACGCCCCTCGTTACCCGGGCTTCAAGCCGGCGTGACAGCAGGTTGGAGACCATCGTAGCGAGCAGATACATGCAACCGGCCGCGAAGAAGAAGGTGAAATAGGCCTTGGTGGTACCGGCCGCCTGACGGGTTACCTGCGTCAGTTCGCCGAAACCGAGAACGGCTAGCAAAGCAGTGTCTTTCATCGCGATCAGCCATAGGTTGGAAAGCCCCGGCAAGGCGAAGGGCAGCATGGCAGGAAGCGTGATGCGGCGAAGCGTCAGCCACGACGACATGCCATAGGCCTGCGCCGCCTCGATCTGGCCGCTCGGAACCGCAAGGATGGCGCCGCGGATCACCTCGGTGGAATAGGCACCCTGGACCACGCCCAGTACGACAATGCCGGCAATCGCACCGTTGAAGTCGATCTTCGCCTGGCCGAGGGTCGTCAGGATGCCGTTGATGATGTCGGCGCCGGCGAAGTAGACGACGAGGATCAGCACCAGTTCGGGCACCGAGCGGACGATCGTGGTGTAGAGGTCGAGGGCTTGGCGCGTCACGGCACCGCCCGAGAGCTTGCCCAGCGCACCGACTATACCGATCACCAGCCCGAGGGCGAAGGCGCCAAGCGCGATGGTGAGTGAACGCGCCAGGCCGACGAGCATGGCGCTTCCCCACCCTCCCGTCGTCAGCAGCGCAATGCTGCCGCCGGCGGGAGACCAGATCATGTCGAACAGTTCTTTAATCGTCGTTCTCCAGCATCTTCCGTGGAAAGGCGAAGCCTGCCTAAGCCTCAGTCGCCGCCGTAGATGTCGAAATCGAAATACTTCTTGGTGATGGCGTCATAGGTGCCGTTCTTGCGAATGACCGCGATGGCACCGTTGATTTTCGCCTTGAGCGCATCATCCCCCTTGCGCAGTCCGACGCCATATCCCTCTCCGAGCGTCGAGGGATCGCGCTTGAGCACACCCTTGGATTCGCAGCACTCGGCTCCGGATGCCGACTTGAGGAACTCGTTCATGGCGACCACACCGTCGATTGCGACATCGATGCGGCCTGCGGCGAGGTCCTGGTAAACCTCGTCCTGGGTGTTGTAGCCACGGATTTCCGACGCACTCGCCCCGAAGTTCTTTTCTGCGTAAGCTTGCTGGCCTGTCGAGACCTGCACACCGATAACCTTGCCATCCATGCTCTCGGGTGTCGTGTCGACAGTGGCGGACTTGGCCGCGACAACGACGGTCGGGACCTCGTAGTACTTGTCGGAGAAATCGATGACCTTGCGACGCTCGTCGTTGATGCGCATCGAGTTCATGATCATGTCGATCTTGCCGCCGAGCAGAGCCGGAATGATGCCTTCCCAGGCGACCGGCGCGCGCTCGCAATCGAGCTTGGCCTCGGCGCAGACGGCATCGATGATCTCGACTTCCCAGCCTGTCCAGTTGCCGTTCGCGTCCGCCACCCAGAACGGAGGGTAGGCTTCAGGCGCGAAGCCGACGCGCGTCTTTTCGGCATGCGCCGTGCCACCCAGGGCGAGCAGGGCACCGGCCATCATTGCAAGCATGTATTTTTTCACGTCATTCCCCTTTTTTAGGCTGTTAGTGGAAGCTTCCCAGAAAACGCGCAAGGCGCTCGGATTTGGGGTTGCCGAAAACATCTGCCGGCGCTCCCGCTTCCTCGACAACACCGCCATGCAGGAACAGGACCTGGTTAGAGACATCGCGCGCGAAGGACATTTCATGGGTGACGAGGATCATCGTCCTGCCTTCCTCGGCAAGCTTGCGGATGACCTTCAGCACCTCGCCGACGAGTTCGGGATCGAGCGCGGAGGTCGGTTCGTCGAACAGCATGACGAGCGGCTGCACCGCCAAAGCGCGGGCGATGGCGCCGCGCTGCTGCTGGCCGCCCGAGAGAAAGGCCGGATATGCATCGCGCTTGTCGTAGAGGCCGACGCGTTCGAGCAGCCGCAGTCCCTCGTCGACCGCCTGCTTTCGATCAACGCCCAGCACATGAACCGGCGCCTCGATGACGTTTTCGAGGAGCGTCATGTGGCTCCACAGGTTGAAGCTCTGGAAGACCATGGCCAGCCGCGCGCGGATGCGGCGCATCTGTGCCTTGGACGCCGGCTCCCTGTTGCCGTAGCCGTCGGGTCTGAAGGCGATCGCCTCGCCGTTCACCCGGATCTCGCCGCCGCTCGGATGCTCCAGACAGTTGAGACAGCGAAGGAAAGTCGACTTGCCCGAACCGCTTCCGCCGATCAGCGAAATCACGTCGCCCTTGTTGGCGGTCAGGCTGACGCCGCGCAGGACTTCGAGATTGCCGAACGTCTTGCGAATAGCGTCCGCGTGAAGCATCTCCATGTTAAACCCCCTCCCGGACAGCTGGATATTCTGCAAACAGGATTTGACTGTCGAATAGAGCTAGTTCAAAGAAGGCCCGCTGTGACTGGCAAAAATACTCATGTTTGGATGAATTCAGCTCATGCGAGATATGCGTCGCTTCATCCCCTCGGGGAACCTGCTCTACGTGTTCGACGCCGCCGCTCGGCTGCAAAGTTTCACGAAGGCCTCCGAGGAACTGAACGTCACGCCGGCGGCAATCAGCCATTCGATACGGCAGCTCGAAACGGGATTGGGCGCTTCACTCTTTCACCGCAAACATCGCCAGCTGCAGTTGACCGACGACGGCGAGAAGCTCTTTCGTTCGGTGGAAAGCGGGCTCGACCAGATCGAACGCACGGCAATCGAAATCCATTCGACCGCGGCATCCGACATCAAGGTCTATGCCTCGATCACCGTGGGAACCTACTGGCTCCTGCCGCGGATATCGACCTATCCCAGCCACGATGCGCGCATCGAGATGCAGCTCTATAATTCCGACAAGAAACTGGACCTACCGGCAGATGGCGTCTCTATGGCGATCACGAATGGTCGAGTGGATTGGCAAGGCTACGAGGTGCTGCCCTTCACGGCGGAAACGATGTTTCCGGTCTGCAGTCCGGGTTATCTCGAAAAGCACGGCCCGCTGTCATCGCTTGCAGATCTTCCGGCCCACAATCTCTTGCATCTCGACAGCCACTATCACGAAGGCGCGACATGGCGGGATTTCCTCGCCCCTTACGGGCTGAGCTACACCCTGCCGGGGGGCGTCTCGACATTCAACAACTATATCCTGGTGGTTCACGCCGTGCTGTCCGGGGCGGGAATAGGCCTCGGCTGGCAGCATTCCGTCGGAGACCTCGTCGCGAGCGGCGCCCTGGTGCGCCCGTTTAACGAATCCCAGACCACCACGAACGATTTCTTCCTCGTCTACCGCAAGGCTCGCCCCCTGACGCCGAGGGCCGCTGGCGTTCGCGATTGGCTTCTGGGCCTGGGTTCGCTAGGCTCATGATCGTTGTCCATTAAAATCCAAGCCAATGATTATTATTGGTTAATCCAGCGGACGCTGGACGAACAAAGCCGGCGCGCGATGTATTCGATCGTCTCGACGCCAAAATACCGAACGATGGCAGACAAGGCCGAGAAACCTGCATGATCCTTGCGTTTTCCAGCTGGGCGGAAAACGACCTTGAGCAGATCGCCGATTATATCGCTCAAGATGATCCCGGCGCGCGCTGTCGTTTGTCCGAGAGTTGCGGAGCAAGTGCGAGGGTCTCCTTGATGCTTCTAATAGCTTCGCCTTCGTCCCCGACTTCGAGCGTCACGGTGTACGTCGGCGCATTCGTGGCAAGTACCTGATCTTCTACCGCGTTGAACCCGAGAAGGTGGTCATCATCCATATCCTGCATGGTGACACGGACTCTGGCGCCATCCTGTTCGACGGATAATTCGATTCATGGAGCGTCTGCGCCGTTCAACCGATCTTGGCGGCGATCAAACGCTACCATCGCAGGAATATTCGCGTTGGTGATCCAAAACCATCCGCACTGCTCGGGCGCGGACTTCCGGTGAGAATACGTTTTTTGTTTTGCTCGTACCGGCTCCACTTTCTCAAAAGTTTGGAGCCTCCAGCAAACCCGGCGAGGTTCAGAAATCCGACTGCAGCTTTTCATTAGACATCTATCGTACAGCCATTACAAGCGATGGCTGGTAGGTTATCAAATGAGATCTGAACCGCTAGACGGGTAGGTGGGCTTGGGAAACGAGCTCGCCCTTTAGACGGGCAGTCTCAAGGCCCAACTTAATGAACCAATGGGCATGGCGGGCGAGTGCCATATTATCGCTCCAGAGATTGCGCCAGATCGCCGTCTTCAGCGATAGATCTTTGTCGACGATCGTCGTGGAGAATGATTCGAAGGTGACGTAGTCGTCCCAGCCAATCGCCACCAGTGCATCGAAGATCGCCGCGAAATCGATAGTGCCCGTGCCAAGGTAGCCACGGTGGCTTTCGCCGATATGGATGTAGCCGATCTTGTCAGCCGCGTGACGGATGGCAAGGCCGACATCAGCCTCCTCGATGTTCATGTGGAACGTGTCGAGGTGGAGCAGTACATTTGATGCGCCCGTATCGCGGATATAGGCCATGCCCTGTGCAGCGGTGTTGAGCATATTGCTTTCGAAGCGGTTGACGATCTCCAGATTGAGTGTGACGCCGGAGGCCCTAGCGCGGTCCGCCACCTTGGAAAGCGCCGTGACACTGGTGTCCCAGCTCTTGCGTGTCAGCGCGTGTTCCTGCTTGCCATGGGCGGAGCTCAGTATGCCGGCGAGCTTCGTGCCGCCGAGATCGCGAACCAGCGCCACTGCCCTGTCGAGAATATCGGTGCCGTTGGCGACGACGGTTGCGTCGTCGCTGGAAATGTCGCCTTCAGGCGGAAGGCCCATGCTGATCGCCACGTCGAGGCCGAGTTCCCGGATGCGGCCGGCCAGCCATTTCACATCGACCTGCTTGGGATCGAGATAGGAAAATTCGATGAGCTTGTAGCCGAGGCTGTGCGTGTTCTCGAGGGCCTTTTCGAGCTCGTCACGCGAAGAGCCTGCGCTCCAGACGAAGGAATGAACACCGATTTTCGACATGATCCCGGCAGCTTTCTGAAAGGAAGGAATGAAACGTGATCGGCCGGACACGCCGCTCTCGCGAGACGCGCCCGGCCGTCGGGGAGGAAGGCTTAGCGGGCTGCGGTCCAGCCCTTGTAATCCTTGACGTTGTCAGCCGTGATGAGCTGCGGATCCAGAAGCACAACGGGCTCGGCCGGCTTCTTGCCGTTCAGAACTTCGACGCCGAGCTTCAGCGCCTCACCGGCCATGACATAGGGATCCTGCGAGGCGGATGCCTTGATCATCGAATTGCCGCTGGCAAGCGCCTTCTCGATATCCGGCGCGCCATCAACCGCGGTGAAGAAGAACTCGCTGCGGTTCAGCTGCTTGGCGGCAAGTTCGGCGCCGATCGCGGTCGGGTCGTTGATCGCGAAGACGGCATCGATCTTGTCAAAGCGGGTGAGCAGGCCCTGCATCACGGCAAGGCCGCCATCGCGCGAGCCCTGGCCGTTCTGGTCGTCGGAGAGGATCTTGATATCGGCATGCTTGCCTAGCGCTTCCTTGCAACCCTGCACGCGCTCAAGGATCGACGAGGATGCCGGGCCGTTGATGATGACGACGTCGCCCTTGTTGCCAAGTTTCTCGGCGATGTAGTTGCAGGCCTCTTCGCCGGCCTTGACGTTGTTGGTCATGACGGTGACGTCGGCGCCAGGAGCGGAAACGTCGAACGCCGCGACGACGACGCCGGCGGCCTGGGCCTTCTTGACGGCGGGCGCGATCGCCTTCGCGTCGACGGCGTTCAGCATGATGATGTCAACGCCGGCGGCGATGAAGCTGTCGATCTGCGAAACCTGCTTGTTGAGGTCATAGTCGGCCGAAACCGAGGTGACTTCGACATTCGGGTTGATTTCCTTGGCGCGGTCCTCGATGCCCTTGATCGTGGCGACGAAGAAGGGGTTGCCGAGCAGGCCGACCGAGATACCGATCTTGTTGAGGTCCTTGGCGGCGGCGGGCATGGTGAGTGCGGCGACCATGGCGGTGCCGATGAGCAGCTTGGACATAAGACGCATGTTTTCCTCCATTGGTGGCGCTTCTCACGCCGTTGTCTCCGGTTGTAACCGGTTCTTTCAGCCGCACCTCACGTCCGGCTAAGCCCTTTGAGCCTGTAGCGATCGAGGCCGACGGCGACGATGATGACCAAGCCCTTGATGATGTATTGCCAGATGTCCGAGACCCCCACGAGAATGAGGCCGTTGGAGAGCACGGCGATGATGAGCGCCCCGATCAACGTGCCCCAGATCGAGCCGACGCCGCCGACGAAACTGGTGCCCCCGAGAATGACGGCCGCGATGGCATCGAGTTCATAGGCCTGGCCGAGCTGCAGGCCGTTGGCCGCATAGAGGCGGGCAGCCGACATCGCACCGCCAAGGCCCGAAAGCAGGCCGGACATCGAATAGACGAAAAGCAGCACCAGGGGCACCTGTATGCCAGTCAGACGCGCGGCTTCGGAGTTGCCGCCAACGGCATAGATCCAGGTGCCCAGCACGGTTCGCTTCAGGATGAACCAGGAGACGATGATCGTGGCGATGGCGATGATGGCGAGCCAGGGAACGCCGAACAGCGAGCCGTTGCCGATGAAGTCGAACGGCAGGTCCGGGTTGAACACGGTCGTGTCGCTGCCGAGGAGGCGTGCCACGCCGCGGATGGCGGTGAGCGAGCCGAGCGTCACGATGAAGGGCGGCAGATTGAGCCAGGCGATGATGGCGCCGTTGAGGAAACCGCAGGCAAGGCCGGCGGCGATCGCCGCGGGAACGCCGAGCATGCCGAGGTCAGGCACGAGCGAGACGATGACGGCGATCATGGCAGACGCCGCGAGGATTGACCCGACGGAGAGGTCGATGCCGCCGGTCAGGATGACGAAGGTCATGCCGGCGGCCAGCACCGTGTTGATCGATGCCTGCTGCATGACGATCGACAGGTTGTTGACGGAGAGGAACCGGCCGCTCAGCACATGAAAGCCGACGGCCAGCAGCACGAGCACCGGCAGCATGCCAAGCGCCGTCAACGTCGAGCGGAACTTCAGCTTGTCCATCCGGGTCTGTTCGGTTTCGCCTGCAGTCATGATGTCCGTTCCCGTCTTCGTCTGTCTGGTTTCTGCTTCAGGCCGCGGTGCCGGTCGTGCCGGTGGCAAATGCCATGATCGCTTCCTGCTCGATCGGCTGGTTCACCTCGCCGGCAATGCGCCCTTCCCGCATGACGAGCACACGGTCGGCGATGCCCAGGATTTCCGGCAGATCGCTGGAGATGACGACGATGGCGATGGCGTTCTGGGCGAGTTCGTCGATGATGCGGTAGATCTCGGATTTCGCGCCGACGTCCACGCCGCGCGTCGGTTCGTCGAGGATGATGGCCTTCGGCCTGGTTTCCAGCAGGCGGGCAAGCAGCGCCTTCTGCTGGTTGCCGCCAGACAGCGCGCCGACATTGACCTGCGTGCCGGCGGTGCGGATGGAAAGTGCCTTCACCGCCTGCGCTGCGCGCTCCCTGGCCCGCGCAAAATCCAGAACGCCGCCGACCTTCGCATCCGCCGCGATGACGCCGATATTGATGTTGTCGCTGATCGACATGTCGAGAAACAGGCCGAGCGCCTTGCGGTCCTCTGTGAGATAGGCGATGCCCGCGTCCAGCGCGTCGCGCGGCGATGTGACCGAAATCGACTTGCCGTTCAGCACCACGTCGCCTGTGGTCCGAGGATCGGCACCGTAGACCAACCGCGCCAGTTCGGTGCGCCCGGAGCCGACAAGGCCGGCAATGCCAAGTACTTCGCCCGCGCGCACCTCGAAGGAGCAGTCGTGCACCTTGACGCCGTCGCCGATGTTCCTGACGGCGAGCACCGCCGCGCGCTCGCCCGTGACCTGACGGTGCTCCTTCTTGTAGAAGGAGGATAGATCGCGCCCGACCATCATCGAGACCAGCTTGCTGGCGGAAAGATCGGCGCGGTCCAGCGTCCCGACATAGGCGCCGTCGCGCAGCACACTCACCCGGTCGGAGAGCTGGTAGATTTCCTCCATGCGGTGGCTAATATAGATGATGGCAATGCCGTCGGCCTTGAGTCGGGCGATGACATCGAACAGCTTTTCCGTTTCCCGGCTGGTGAGCGAGGTGGTCGGCTCATCCATGACGATGATGCGGGCATTGGTCGTCAGAGCTCGTGCGATCTCCACCATCTGCCGCTCGCCAAGCGACAGCTCCGCGACACGGCGGGAGGCATCGAAATCGATACCGAGCTGCTTGAGGATGGGATCGGCGCGACGGCGCATCTCCGCACGGTCGGCCAGACCGAAGCGCGACGGCTCGTTGCCGAGGAACATGTTCTGCGCGACGGTCAGGTTCGGCGCGAGTGAAAGCTCCTGGTAGATGACGGCAATGCCATAGGCCTTTGCTTTCAACGGATCGCCGAGCGTCGCCGGCAGGCCCTCAATCAGCACTGAGCCGCCGGGATCGGCCGTGTAGGCGCCCGACAGGATCTTCATCAGCGTCGATTTGCCCGCACCGTTCTCACCCATCAGCGCGTGAACCTCGCCGGCTCGAACCGTCAGACTCACCTGCGACAGCGCCTTCGAGGCTCCGAAGGTCTTGCTGATGTCGCGCATCTCCAGAAGCGGGCGCTGTTCGTTGACCGTCGCCGTCATGCGCGCGTCTCCTCTCGCGAAACGGCCTCAGCCGATGCCATGGCATCCACATGGTGCCGCCATTGCAGCCGGTATTCGTCGAGGCCGGGAATGGACGCCGGTTCGGCCACGGCGCAATCGTTGACGAAGGGATTGTCACCGATTGCATCGAAGACGAGCGCCGCCGCGCCGAAGGCGCTGCCTTCCGGGTTGGCGCTCGTGTGCACCGTCTGCCCCGGCCGAAGAGCGGCAAGCACGGACGCGTAAAGCCCCGTCTTCACCAGGCCGCCATCGATGACGATGGCATTTTCAGACCCGATGAGATCAAGCGACAGGTCGGTCATCAGTGCCACATAAAGAATGGCGACGGCTGCGCGTTCCTCGCCCGCGATCACCGGGCCGACGAAGCGGCCCTCGTGTCCCGGCATCGGCCCGCCCGGCGCGAAGGACGGTAACGCGAACGCCTTTACGGCTATGACCCTGGCAACGGCTTCGGCCGACACTGGTTTCGTCCAGCCCCCGCTGGCGACATCGTACTCCCGGCCGCCCATGAAGCGGATGGTCGCGACCGGCTGGTGATTGACCGTGACATTGGCCAGCATGTCCCTGTCGGCATCAAGCCTTTCCAGAGGACTTGCGGGATTGAAGATGATCACCCAGGTACCGGTCGAGACCAGAGTGAAATCCGTAAAGCCGAGCGAGCGGTAGAAGTAGAGCGCCGCGTTGCTGTCATGCACGCCATTATGGACCGCGATCTCCACGCTGCGCCCGTCGTCGAGCGTCACCTTATGGGTGCCGACGACGTCACCGGCTTTTGCGAATTCCGGCATCCGGTTACGCCAGCCCATGCGGTCGACAAGACTGCTGAAATCATCCCGCAGCGGCGCCCACAGGTTGGAATGGCAACCGAGATAGGAGACCTCCGAGACGGGACGGCCGGCGAATTTCCAGGTCCAGAATTGCGGATAGGCAAGAATGGCTTCCGCCCCCCCAATCAGGTCCCCATCGCGTTCGTTCAGCCAGAGCAGGTGTCGCCCATAGTTGAAGCCCAAGGGGAGCGGCGGCGAGAACGTCTCCTGGAAGTCCGGCGCCATCGCATCGATGCCGGCGGCGATCTCTGCCGGCGGCTCCTGTTCATAGTCCAGGATGGGGTGGACGAGCGACCCGCCGGCAACGAGCGCGAAGGTGCAGCCGTGACCGGAAAACGTGATGCGGTCGACACCGTGCGCTGCGACGGCCCGGGCCAGTTCGGCCGTCATCCAACCGAACAGCGCCGCGTCATCCAGCACGCGCAGATCCCCTTCGTCACGCCAGACCGGGCGTGTTCGCGCCTCGTCGATGACCCGTCCCTCCGACGAGACGACGAACAGCTTGGAATTGGTCTTGCCGAGATCGAAGACGGCGATGGGAGACCCGCTCAATTCACCCCTCCCGTCTTTGCGATCTGGATCGTGACGCCCGCATCTTCCAGCATCTTGGCTGCCGTGTCCGTCAGGCCGTCATCCGTGATGATCGTGCCGATGCGCGACAGAGGAAGAGCCACGTTTCGCGGCTGGATCGAGAATTTCCGGCTGTCGGCGAGAAGCACGATCTCGTCCGCGCAGGCCGCCAGTTCACCGATCACCTTGACGAGCAGCGGATGAGATTCAAGCAGCCCCTTGCTGCTGATGCCCTGCGTGCCGACGAAGAAACGCGATGCGAAAAAGCTTGGGGAGCCCCCCGACGGATCATGGATGATACCGGGCTCGCGGTACAGCTCGCCGCCGGCAACGGAAAGCTGGCAGGTACCATGCTCGCCCAGGTAAGCGGCGAGGGGCATCGAATTGGTCCAGACGCGCAGATTGCGCCGCGCAAGCAGCGTGCCCAGCTGATAGCAGGTCGATCCGGCATGGATGATGAGAGAATCGCCGTCGCGCACCAAGTTAGCTGCGGCTGCGGCGATGGCGCGCTTCGCCTCGACCGCGATATCACGGTTCTCGTCATAGGGCCTGGCCGAGAGCCGGCCGCTATCGCCCGCTTCGCTGGCGGAAATACCGCCATAAACCTTTCGGGCCCGGCCCAATTCGTGGAGCTTGTCAATATCGCGACGGATGGTGGCGGGAGAGGCGCCGAGGCGCTCCTGAAGATCGCGCACGGAAGCAAAAGGCGTCTCGCGCAAGAGGTCGACGATGGCCTTGTGACGTTCAGTATCGTTCACGAATACTCCTCCCGACGTCTCCCTCGCCGATGAACAAAGATAATCACAACAAGACGGATCTATCAAGATATGTGACGAATTTTCTTCACGATTGACGATATGCAATCATATCAATACGATTGACAAAATAGTTTGCTCACCGCGCTGCACATCACCGCGATGAGCGGCGGGCTTTTCTAGAGGAGGAGGCCAGCATGGCTTCGGGCATTCGGGCGGAAGACATTCCGGCCTTCGACGCATTTCTCAGGCTTTCGCGAGACATCGGCCGTGACGTTCTGAAGACGCAAGGTGCCGGCGGCAACACCTCATTCAAGCGCGACGGTATGATGTGGGTAAAGGCGTCCGGTACCTGGCTTGCCCATGCAGGCGAGCGCGACATCATGGTGCCGGTAACGGTGGCTCCGCTGGTCGCGGCACTCCGGGCCGGCGAAGCAAGCGCCGAAAAGGCAACAGACTTTATTGTCTCGACGCTGAATGCCTCCGGCCTTCGTCCCTCCATCGAGACCAGTTTTCACGCCGCCCTGCCACAGGCCGTTGTTGCGCACTATCATTGCGTCAACGCAATTGCGCTTTCGGTGCTCGAAAACCGGGAGGCCGTCATTGCGGAACATATGGCGGAACTCCCCGACCTGACCTGGGCGACAGTCCCGTACCGTCGCCCCGGCACGCCACTTGCCTACGAGATTGACCGCATTGCCGATAAACGACCGGACGTGCTGATCCTCTACAACCACGGCATCATCGTAACCGGCGAAACGGTGGAGGAGGTGCGCGAGCGCATCGCCCGCGTCACTGTCGCCCTGACCGTTGGAGAACGCGAGACTTTGCAGACCCATCCGACTGCGTTGGGTGCCCTGGCCGCGGGTTCGGATTTTCACGTCGCCGAGGATCTTGGCAGCCACAAGACAGCACTCAGCCAGGCCAACGTGGCGGTGGCGACGCGCGGCTCCCTCTATCCGGATCACGTCATCTTCCTTGGTACCGAGATCGGGGTGCTTTCCGATGGAGAGACGGTAAATGCCTATAAGGAGGCACGTCATATAAGGGGTCTTCCGGTTCCGAAAATGCTAGTTGCGCCCGGCCATGGCGTCCTCCTGGCCAATGAACTTACCGCGGGCGGGCGCGTGATGGCGCGCTGCCTCGCGGAAGTTGTCTCCCGTATTCCAGAGGGCGCATCGGTGGCCTACCTCAGCCCGGATCAGGAACACGAACTGACCCACTGGGAGGCAGAACAATATCGTCAGGCGCTAGACCGCAAGGCAAGCAAGCAGGCATGAGCACCGAAAGAAAGCCCGCCATCGCACTTGGCATAGACCTCGGCACCTCTGGCGTGCGAGCCGCCCTGCTTTCCCGCGACGGCAATCTGGTCGACATCGCCTCCTATCCTTTCTCGGGCGCCGCAGCCGCACGGTCGCCGGCAAGCTGGTGGAGCGGCACAAAGTCATGCCTTGCGGAACTTGCCGCCCGCAACACCTTTGCGTCGCTGGAAGGCGTTGCCGTTGACGGTACGTCCGGGACGGTCGTCGCAATCGATCCCCGGGGAAAGCCGATCGGCGACGCAATGATGTACAACGAACCGTGCCCCGACCACACCATCGTCGAGCGCATCGACATGGAGGCGCCTGCGGATAGCCCAGCGCGGGGGGCGACGTCGGCGCTCGCGCGTGCGGTCTACCTGTCTCGGCAGCCTGGCGTCCACGCAATCGTACACCAAGCCGACTGGATCCTGATGAGCCTTGGTCTCGCGAGCGCGACAAGCGACGAGAACAATGCGCTCAAGACGGGCTACGATCTTGCTGCTGAGTGTTGGCCCGACTGGTTGGAAGCCTGCGGAATGGACATTGCCTTCTTGCCTGTCGTCAAACGAGCCGGCTCCCCTCTTTCGATGACAACAGAAATGGGGCGCGCGCTCGGCCTGCCACCGAATTGCCGCTATTTCGCGGGCACGACCGATGGCTGCGCGTCTTTCCTGGCGACCGGCGCGTCAACAGTCGGCGATGGCGTCACCGCACTGGGATCGACTCTGGTCTTAAAGCTTGCATGCGCGCGGCCCATAAACGCAGCCGGTTTTGGTATCTACTCGCACCGCATTCTCGACTTCTGGCTTGCCGGCGGCGCGTCGAACTCGGGTGGCACAGTCATCCGGAAGTTCTTTGATGACGACCAACTGAAATCCATGACACCGAAACTGCGACCGGATGTTTCGACCGGTTTCTCATACTACCCGCTGGCGACACAGGGCGAGCGTTTTCCTGTCAGCGACCCCAGCTATCCGCCTCGCCTGGCCCCTCGCCCGGCCGATGATGTCACGTTTTTCCAGGCCATTCTCGAGGGAATAACCAGCATCGAGAAATCGGGCTATGATCGGCTGGCTGAATTGGGTGGCCCCAAACTGTTGTCCGTGCGCACGGTCGGCGGGGGGGCAACCAATCCGGCCTGGACGCGAATGCGGCAAAGCACGCTCGCGGTTCCCTTTTGTAAGGCGCGTTCGGCCGAAGCCTCCGTCGGCACTGCTTCCCTTGTTCTTGCCGGAAAGGATCGCTGGCTTTGAAGGCTGCACAGCACACCACTCTTTCCGCCCTGGCGACGCGCTATGACACTTTCTTCATCGACCAGTTCGGCGTGTTGCGTGACGACGAAGGTGCCTATCCCGGCGCCAATGCAGCATTGCGTCATCTGAAGGCACTCGGAAAATCCGTCATCATCCTTTCAAATTCCGGCCGCAGTGGCGAATACAACGCCCAGCGCTTGGTCAAACTCGGCTTTGACAGAGCGGGATTCGACCATTTCCTAACCTCCGGCGACGTCGCCTATAGCATTCTCGCCGACGAGACCGCCCAGAAAGCCTGCGCCACGCGGTGCCTAACCATTTCAAGCGGGAATGATCGCAATCTTGCCGAGAGGCTCGGTTTTGAAAGCACAGAGGACGCTAAGGACGCCGATATCGTCATCATCTCGGGGAGTGAAGCCGAGCGGATTCCGCTTTCGGCTTATCGTGATCGACTGAGACCTGCCGCGGAACGCGGGGTACTTTGCTATTGTACGAATCCCGATCGACATAAACTAGTAGCCGGCGGCGGGACAGCGCCAGGAGCCGGCAGCATCGCACATGCATATGAGGCACTGGGTGGTCCTGTTCGTTGGTTCGGCAAGCCCCACCCCGCAATATACCAACACGCCCAGTCCCTTATCTCGAGTACCTCCGCAGATCGGATTCTCTGCATCGGGGATAGCATTGAACACGACATCGTAGGCGCAGGCAGCGCGGACCTCGCCTCCTGCCTTGTTCGCACTGGAATACTTGCCGGCATGTCTGAAAGCGAACTCGCTTTGATCTGTGATACACAAGGAGCCTGTCCAGATTTTCTGATGCCAGGCCTCACCGTCTGAAGAATTGTCATCCACGTTTTATCGGAGTAGGTGACCTTGCTCTTAAAGGGACGCGAACCGAGGACCCTGCTAATTGCGAACAAGCTCCGTCGCGTCGGGTTGCCGAGAAGCCTGTGACAACTCTGTACTGGATCCCTCGGATTGGGAAAGACGGCTGAGTAGCTGCTCAAAGCGATCGTCGGTGGCGACGGGCTGATGCTGGGGCAGGGCTTGAACCGCGCGGCGCACCGTTGCATCGAATGCAAGTCTTGCGACTTGGTTGGAAATTTCGCTCGTCATGAATGAATCTGCCCCTCCGGAAACCAGATAACGCACGGGCGCAGGTTTCGTTCGAAACCGAAGCGGCGTATTTCGCGCTCGTCTGAAAGACGAAACCGTCCCTATCTCTGAACTTCGACTTGAAACGGCTTCTGCAAAACGGATCCGGAGACTGACAAACATTTCGCACGTGCGACATTCAAGGCTGACAGTCAGGTCTTCGGTTTGGCCTTGCAGTCGGGCGGACATCTGAAGATCTATTTCGAAGTCGGAGCTAGAGACGCGATGGTCAGTGGGTGACTTTCTGAAAGACGCCGGCGACCACCCCCAAGGTCGGGCACTCCGCAACGCCTTCGCCGACGACAGCATCGTCGAAGATTGCGACGCGCAACCAGCAGCTGGACCAGGCAATGCGCCGGCCGTATACCGTTGGACCCGATAACACAGCCCGCCGCCGCTTTGGTGGCACAGCAGGTGGCGAGGAAGTCCGTCTGAGATAGGGCGATGCGCGACGGTCGTCCCGCTTTGCCCCTCGCATCCAAGCTCCCCGGAGCGAAATGCCGATCTAAAGCTAATTTGCGTCCCGCTTTTCAAAGACGATGGTGACCTTCATTCCCAAGCCAGGCGTTGAATCCACTTGAACATCCGCCTTTGCGTTTTGCTTGATCGATTGTACGATCATCGCGCTGAGCTTGCCGCGCCGCGGCCAGTCGGACGGATTGCTGAGACCGATGCCATCGTCGGCAACCGAGATCCTGCAGCCCGCTTCATTCACGACACAGCGCAGAACAATCTCGCCGCGGTCACGCCCCTTGAATGCATGCTTGAGGGCGTTCGTCATCAGTTCGTTGACTACCAAACCCACCGGCATGGCGATATTGACGGAGACGGGCCATGTGTCGACTTTCATGTCGAGGCGAATGCCCTGAACGGCATGTGCGGCCATCACCGCCGAGGCAATCTGGCTAACATATGTCCCAAGGTCGACAGTCTCCTCCGCGTTGGTATCGGAGAGAGAACGATAGAGGATCGTCAGCGCGTCTACCCGGCCTGCAAGTCGGTTGAAACGCTCACCCTCATCCGGATATTGTGCGTTTCTGGCTTCCATCCGGATCAGCGCCGTGATCATCTGGAGATTGTTTTTGACCCTGTGCTGCAACTCCTTGAGTAGGACATCCTTTTCCGCCAGCGTGGTGGCCAGGTCAGTCCCGGTCTGGCCACTACTCGTGGCGGCGATTGCGACAAGCCGAAAGAGTGGGATGCCAGCGTCATCGACGATCGTATTTGACCAGGCGTCCACATCCGACGGCCGCTCCGCATCACAAGGTGTCGCAAACGTCCCGAGGTACTCCTCCCCAGCCACAATGGCAGTCGCGAGATCCTGGTCTCCACTCACCGAGCGCGCCAGCGGAAGCGATGACCATGGCTTGCCCTGCAGCTCCTCCGCCGAAGTCCCGATCAAACGCTCGAACTCGATATTGACGTATACAAGCACCTCGTTTGGCGCGAGTTCTGCAACAGCAACTCCGAACGGGACGTGGTCGAGGAATTGTCGGAAGCGGTCATCATCCAAAGCCTCCCCAAGATGAGGAAGATCAGCTACCGTTTCGGGTCTTATCGGCGATTCTTCAGCTTCTGTCATTTGCAACTCACACCCATATACGTCCGGTGCTTATCATGCCGGATGGCGGGGAGCTAAAGGAGTCCTAATTTTGGACCGCCGTGCCATGAAAGTGGTTCTTTGAACGGATTTGGCTTGTATCGCTCGACGAACTGCGCAGATGATGCAGATATCTGGTCAGCTTGCCCACTGATCATAGTCAGTGCAAGGCCGAGACCCAATCCGATCTGGATGCGCGCAAGCGGCGCTGTCAGCTTCCAGATGATCCACTCGTCCGTGAAGGTCTACTCCGCCTCTCCTGAAAGTGCGGATGGCACAATCTTACTTAGGACGAAAGCGCCGAACCCCTCCTCTTGCGCCAAGAGTTCGGCATAAGCCACAGCCGGTTCGCCGCCTGATCTCGCGTCAGCCCCCACGTAACTGATATGCTGCCAGCATCCGAGACCCCGAAGCGCATCGTATTCATGCCCAGTTTGTGGAAGGCCATGCCGAGATTGAGAACCGCGTTGGCGTCAAAAACGACCTCCGGGCCCGGATTTGGACCGGCTGTGGAGCCTCAAAGGGTTGCAGTTGATCGTGCCGGAAAAATCCTTACTGACAATCGCGTCGAAGGAGGACTTGACGATGGCTGCGAGGCGTTCTGCGCTATGTTCATCCATGCCCGACCGCTTAGCCTACTGCTGGTTCCCTCCGGTGTGATTTAGGCAGGACCTCACAGTTCGACCTCGCAAACCGAGAAAGTTCACGAACGGTACCGCTTATCCGGAATCTGGCGGCTCGAATGACAGTGTATCCTGTCAGGCACGGTCGTAGGTAAAGGAGGTCAGCAGCGTCGTTACAAAGTTGCTGGCCCGTTCCTTGACGAGCATCTCCGTCCACTCGCTCGTGCCGCGAAGCCTCAAGTCGGTCTGGATGCTATCGACGGCCGCTTCCTCGATGCGCTTGATGTGGGCGCTGAAGGCCGCCTCGCCAGCACCATGGTACATGTCCCTTATAACCATACGCAGGATTTCTTGGATGGCTATCTGCCAGGCGGTGTTGATTGCTTGCAACTCTTTCGTGTCCGGTGCCATCAGAGGCTCCTCAGAAAGGAGTAAGTTCCGGCGCGACTCTCTATCACGCCCCAATATTTCCACGGCTTCACTCACTCGAAGGCGCGCGCCTCGACGTTAAGCCTGCCGAGCCTTTCGGGCAGCATAACGTCTGTCCCGTTCAGCCTTGCGGGCGGCCTCGTCTTCAACCACCCGGGATATCCGGGCGTTTTCGGCAGACTGTCGGGCGGCGATCTCGGCGGCGGCGGCGGCCTCGATGGCTGCCTGCTCTTGCACCGCAAGAGTTTCGCGTCGAGTGCGCTCCTCATTCTTGACTCGTTCCCGTTCTGCATGGCGTGCGTCGCGGGCTTCAACAAGCGCGATGCGCTCCGCTTGTCTGGCGGCTTGTGACCGCTCTGCCGCGGTCTTTGCTGCACGGTAGGCCGTGAGAAGATAAGCCTTGGCGTCCGAAGCAGCGGAGCGTCGGTCGGTAAGTTCGTTGTTTCTGGCGTGTCTCAAATTTTTATCCTGATGTTGATATTGGAATGATCAACTGGCCTTCGATCGTTTGGCAAGCAGCACCGATGTTGCAGACATCCTGTCGGCTTGCTCCTTGGCGAGCCGCGCTTCGCGCAGCCTGATAGTTTTAGCATCGCGCGCCTGAGCCACGGATTGGAGCTCTTCCGCCGCACTGTTCTTGGCGAAGAACTCCGTCTGGAGGTTGCCGAAGGCAGCCTCGGCCTGCTGGCGAGATTTACTATATCTCTCTGTCATTGAGCTTCCTCGCTTTGGCCATGAGGCCAAAAAGTAAAAAGCCAGGCGTGATGCCTGGCCTCAAACTGATAGTTGCTTCCGGCAGTGCCAGTACATCCGTGGTCAAAGGGAAGCGGATATCGATTAAGCGGACTGCAGATTGCAGGCCGACATCTTGCCCGACTTCATGTCGCGCTCGAGATCGAAGCCAATCTTCTGGCCTTCGACGAGTTCGCGCATTCCGGCGCGCTCGACGGCCGAGATGTGAACGAAAGCGTCAGCGCCACCGTTGTCAGGCTGAATGAAACCGAAGCCCTTGGTGGAATTGAACCATTTTACTGTGCCAGTGGTCATGATGAACCCTTTCAAAGCATAGAGTGAGGAACTGCGAAACATGTGCTGCGCAGATGAAAACCGACTATTTTTGAGAGGGAAGTTCGCTTAAAGCGCGGTGCCAATCGCGCGGTAGACAAAGCTCGGCAAGCAAAAGATCGATGAGCCCTGTATATAGAAGGTGAGCAAATACGTCAACGATTAGTTTAGAAAATCACGGCATTCGTGTTTTGGTTGTCTGCCCGCAGAAGACCCGCGCTAAGCGGCCGGTTACGACGACGGCCCCCTTCAAATGCCTCCATCGTTTATTCGCGCGACGGCGCTACCCTATTGCGAGGCAAAAGCCTACCGGCAGCTTCTGCTGGATCGTGGCTATGCCTGCACGCGGTGCACCACGTTTTCCTCACGCAGGACCTGACGAATTTCGCCAAGAATTTCTGCCCGCCGTGTTGCCCTGTCCGTAAGACACCGACCGATCTCAGCCTCGGTCGCGCCCGGAGCAAAGTTCCCCAAGGTCTCGTTTTCGGCGATATCACGAAGAATGTTTATCAGCACAAGATTCTTCTCGTACATCTGCATCACCATTTCCTTCACTTTCAAACGCTGGGACATGAACGTCTTCCTGCTGAACACTACCTTTGCGCTCCTAACGGGTCAGGGGGCGAAATGGTCCCTGCGACATTCGTAATTTGTCGTTCTGGTCAGCTACGCGCAAGCCTCGTTCCCTTGTTCTGTCCAGGCCCGATCGGTTCGGATCGGGCGCCTTGCCAATTGATCGAGGAGCCACCGCATTTTGCAGATTTTTTCCCATCCACCTGATACTAGCAAGCTTCCGCGGGTGTAATACACGCCACCATTTCGGCAATTGAGATGGTGGCCCGATTGAAGGGTTTACGATGGGCTGGAAAACGCCAAAGTTCGATTATGTAAACGGCTACAAGATCGTCGAGCTCGAGGGGCCGACCTTCAAAGTCTTCGACGGCGATCGTCAGATCGGTGACGAATTTCCCTATTCCGGGGAAGCCGCTGCCTATGCGAACTCACTGCCGAGACGCATCGTGCAAAGTGGGCGCGACAAACCTTGACAGCGGGCCCAACTCCCTCGTCACTGGAACAGCTCGGCTGGTCCACGTTTTTTGCGGATCAAGTCGGACCCGGTGAGGCTGATCTCGTTCCCCGGCGTATCGCTTCTGTCCACCGCGCACGCCTCGAGGCGATCGATGTGAGGGGACCTGTTGGCCTGGAATTGCCGGGAAACAGCAATACCGCTGATTTCGCTGTCGGCGACTGGGTTCTTGCCGATCCATTGACTGACATGCTCGTCACCAGGCTCGACCGGAAGAGCGTGTTTCAGCGACGGCCGGAAAGCAACCGCGGCCAGCAACAGTTGGTCGCGGCCAATGTCGATACCCTATTCATTGTGACTTCCTGCAACGCCGATTTTGACCCGGCGCGGCTCGAACGTTACCTTATCATGGCACGCGAGGCCGGGAGCGATGCGGTCATCGTCTTAACGAAAGCCGATACTGCACAGGATGTCGGCTCGTTTCAGTCACAGGCTGAAGCACTGCAGCGCGGCCTGCCGGTTGTCGCACTGAATGGACGCTCAGCCGACGCAATCTCCCTGTTGAAACCCTGGATCGGGATTGGTCGGACAGTCGCATTGGTGGGATCATCGGGTGTCGGAAAGTCGACACTGGTGAACACCCTGTCGGGATCTGACACAAATCAGAAGACCGGCACCATCCGTGAATATGATGCGCAGGGACGTCACACCACCACGGCGCGGTCTCTGCACGCCATTCCAGGCGGTGGCTGGGTGATCGATACGCCGGGGATCAGAACGCTCTATGTGAGCGACATCACTGACGGAATAGACATGCTATTCGCTGAAGTCACAGAACTAGCTGCACTCTGCCGGTTTCGCGACTGTACCCATGCCCACGAACCGGGGTGCGCCGTCCAGGCCGCGATCGCGAGTGGCACCCTCGATCCGGATCGCCTCGAACGTTGGCGCGGTCTGCATTCTGAAAACCGTAACCGGACACCTGTTGTAATTGGGCCGCGAGGGAACAAGGTGGTCAGGAAGATGAGATACTGACGCTCGAATGCAGCGCACGGCTGTCGCCCACCAACACGCTACTGATCCTAGACATTCACACTGAGCATGAGGACTAAGCCTGCGGGTACCGTACTGGCTGTCAGATACGAGTACGCGCACTTTTGGTATGGATAATAAGCAGCGGCTCGCATGCCCGGCGCTCTCCTTGCCGTGATCTGCGAACGCCACGGCCCGGCGTCGAGCGCCGGCACCCCAAGCTCCTCGCCAGTTCAGCGCTTCTCTGTGACCGTCGCAAGCGGTGCAGCCTCACCCTCTAAAGCTAGGCACGCGCGGGGCCAAGCGCGCTCGTCCGCGCCGAGCGCGGTCTGAAGCCATGCGAGCGTGAGACGCCGTGTTGCTTCCAGCACGTCTGGCGCTTCAGTCTCTGTTTCCTTTGCGTCCAGCGCGGCGATCCCGCCGAGTCCATGCCCCACCCCGTGCATCATCAGCATTGCTTTGGCGCCCGGCGCATCACGGAACGCGTCCGCATGCCAATCAGGGCCGCGGGTTGTAAAATGTGGATTGTCCATATCACCGCAAACGACGAGGCTGTATCTCGTCAGGGCCGAGAACTCGACGTCGAAGAACGGAAACCGGGCAGCACTCTCAGGGGTCATATCGTTGCCGCCGCGTCCCGGCGTTGTCAGGAGAATACCCGCCGAGATGCGAGGATCGGAAAAATCCTCACCATTCACCTGTGCGCCAAGCAGGAGCCCGACCGTGTGGCCGCCAAAGGAATGGCCCACCGCGCCGATGCGTGTATGATCCATCTGCCCAGCAACGGCCGGCGCTTGTCTCTCGATCTCGGGCAAGTGGTCCAGGATTGCCTTCAGCTCCTCGACCCGCTCACGCCAGAAGAACGGCGCGCCGGGCGCATCCGACGGCAGACCACCGACCCGCGAACTCGCATGCGTTGGCTGGATTACAACAAACCCTCTTTCCGCCCAGAACTGGACAAGGGAAGCGTAGCCGTCCTTAGACGGGATATAGTTGGAAGGTCCGTAGCCATGCGACAGCAGCACGATCGGCAGTTTGTCGCCGCTTGTGGGCGCAGTCAGACGCAGTTCCAACGGCTGGCGGCCCGGCATCGCGAGATGGATCGGCGTGTAGGCCACGGTCAGAGCGGCTTCAGGCGTCGGAATATGCTTGGCGAGATTGATCAGATTGTTCATGGGTCTGGACCTTCAAGCTGGATTCGGGTGGTGATGTTCAGGCGAGCGAGTGACCCGCTTCGCGATACGAGATTTCCGCGTCGGCGCCGGCCGGGATCTTCATCGGCGCATCGATCTCTGTCACAGACCGCCAGACGGCCTTTGCAACCGCATCCGCAGTGGTGACTTGCGCGCCCGAACGCAACTCGGTCATGTAGTCGTTGACGAAAGCGGTATATGGCTCGGGAATTTCCATGCCCATGCGAGAGACAGCATTCTTGCCGAAGCCGGTCGTCGGGGCCGAGCCGGGCAAACAAGTTTGGCACGGATGCCAAGTAGGGCCGCTTCGAGCGCGAGGCTCTCCGTAAATGCGTTAAGGGCCGCCTTGCTGGCGCTGTAGACCGAAAGCGCGGGCAACGGCCTTATCGTGACGGCGGAACTGACGTTGACGATGACGCCTGAGCGACGAATCCGCATCTGCGGGAGGACAGCCTTTGTCATCGCCATTACGCCGAAGACGTTTGTATCGAACAGTTCGCGCACCTTCGACATCTCCGAACCTTCGAGCACATTGACATGCCGACGCCGGCATTGTTGACCAGAGCATCGATCGTGCCGGCCGCTTCGACCGCCTCAGCAATGCTGTCCGCGCTGGTGGCATCCAGCGGCAGTATTTCGAGCCTGTCGTTCGGCGGAAGCAGGTCGTGGCGCGGCGTGCGCATCGTCGCAACCACGTCCCATCCGGCGTGCAAGAATTTCTGCGCGATGGCGAGGCCGAAACCGGACGAGCAACCGGTGATGAGGATCTTTGACACGTTCCGTCTCCTGACATTTAACTAGACTGAAGATGGACCTGATCACCCGGACTTGCTATATGCGTAAGTCCAATAGTGTTTAGCGGAAGTCCAAAACATGACCGATCCGGTCGCCGAAGTGGTTTCATTGTTGAAGCCAAGCCCGTCAATCTCAAAGCTGGTGACGGGCGGCGGTCGGTGGCTGGTTGAGCGAACGGAGCTCGGAAGCCCCTTCTACTGCGCCGTGGTCGAGGGTCGTTGCCTGATGACAATTGCCGGTCGTGAGCCAATGGTGCTCACTCAGGGTGACTTCGTCCTGGTCCCGAAGATCTTTTCCTTCACGATGAGCAGCTTGGAGCCGCCACCACGCGGCGCACTTGCCCAGCGTCTGGAAACCAGTCCCGGTGTCTTCCGTCTAGGTGACCCGGAGGCGCCGGCGGAGATCAAGGCACTGGTCGGACATTGTGCTTTCGGCTCGGATGACAAAGCGCTGCTTGTTTCTCTGCTGTCGGAGGTCGTCCATGTTCATGGCGAAGAGCGACTGATGGCTCTCGTCCGCATGATCAACGAGGAGACGAGGGCTGATCGTGCCGCGCGCCAAATGGTGCTTCACCGGTTGCTCGAAGTGCTGTTCATTGATGCGATACGATCGGCAGCAAGTGCCAAGGCGCCGCCGGGCCTCCTGCGGGGCATGGCCGATCCGCTGTTGGCACCGATCTTGCGACGCATCCACGCAGATCCGGGTCGCAGCATGACGGTGGAGACGCTTGCCCAGGAGGCTGCGATGTCTCGTTCGACCTTCTTCGATCGCTTCCGCAAGGAAGTTGGTGTTGCGCCGATGGAATATGCGACCGGATGGCGCATGGCACTGGCAAAAGAGTTCCTCCGCGAAGAAATGGCCATGGCGGACATCGCACAGCGCGTCGGCTATGGATCAACAAGCGCCTTCAGCGTTGCCTTCAATCGGCATGTGGGAATGCCGCCTGGAGCCTACTCGCGGGCAAACACTGCGGCATGAGACACCGCGGTAGTCAGGTCAAGCGCACATCTTTCAGCTAAGAGATGACGGACCTGCTATCGGCCGTCCCCGATAGTGTCCCGGCCCTTCCGGTCTTCCGTTTGATCATACCACCTTCAGCGTCGTCGGCACGCCACGACTAAGGGAATTCGCAACCGCGCAGATCGACCAAGCGCGATCGATGAACGAAGCCGACTGGATCGGTCTTTGCTGATAGTAAGGTCGTTTCGTCATCTAACGTGAAATACGGACGGTCTGTCTGGAGCAGGGTTCGAGCCAAGATCGTCTTGCCACACCGCCGCGGTCCGTTCACAAGTACGACTGGCGTATCTTTGAGCGCGACTCTAATTCGCTCGGCTGCGCCTCTCGGATAAAGGAGGTTAGAAGGACTTTCCCCTTTCACTCTATTTTTCCTCCTGATCGCTACCAAATTCTAGGGTTGCCGATGCGTTCAGGCCGGAGTTTACAAGCGTCCAATTCGGATTGCAACTTCGTCCAATCCGGAACTTAATGCCGTCCATTTCGGAAATTTGATGGGAACAGCCAGCTATCGAGAAGAAGTGAGCGGAGGCGTGTTGGAGTGAGGATTCAAGTCGTATTGCTCTTGATGAAGTTCGAACTTATGACCAGCAAGTCATGAACTCGACAAAACAATTTACTAAAGCGAATCTGCTGCCCAATCCTCGTGGCTATGCCTGATACGGATCACAAAGACGCTTCCATCCTCTTTGACGCGATAAACTACAAGGTGTGCCTTGAAGGGATGGATCCTAACAGGCGGAGAAATCTCATGGCGCTCACGCGCCATTCGTGGATTGCCGGCAATTAGCTCCAACAAATTGAAGAGCTCATCATGATATCGTTTAGCAACCAATGCTCCGAAGACGCGAATGCCTTCTTCGGCAATTGAGATTACATCCTCTTCCGCTTGGACCGATAGGATGAATGGCATCAAGCGCGTCCGCGGCTGATCTCGGCTCGCGTGGTGGCTGCAGCAAACAGCTCGTCTGCTGAACGGCTCCCAACACCGCTTCTAATTCCGTCATCAACAAACCGCTGCATCTCGGCAATCTTGTCGGTACGGGCCTGATCTCTGCGGATCAAGTCTCTGACGTAATCGCTCGCATTCGAATACCGACCGGTCTTAGCTTGGGCTTCAACCCAATCTTTCATGGGGTCCGGCAGGGATACGTTCATCGTCGCCATTTGAATCTCCTTGGTGGGTAACGATATCAGTCAATGGCAAAGTTTGTCAAACCATCGGTTGCCCTGCGGCAGGCTCTTGAACAGATACGAACCTATGCCTCGTAGTTCGCGCGAACCGCTAGATTGGTTATTTTAAGCGGCCCTGAAAAAAGCCGGAAGGTCTACGGCCACATTCAAAGGTTCGAAGTGCCGCAAATTTTCGGTCACAATCGTCAGATTGTACGCGCGAGCCGTCGCGGCGATGATAATGTCACCGAGCCCTGGGCTCTGGCCTTTTCCTCTCGCTTCATCTTCCATAGCTCCTGCAATGCGAGCCACAACAGCATCCATCGGCAAGATACGATCATCAAAGGTGGTGGTAATGAAATCTAACCAGAGCGAAAGCCTTTTCGCACGTTCAAAACCACCACGGCGATGGAGGGAACGTAGTCCCTTCTCGACCTCAGCCACTGTCATAGCTGACAAGAATAGAGCATTGGCCGCACCCTGCTGGTGAAACCAATCGCGAACAGCGGTAGAGGGCGGGTTCTTGTCAGGTGCAAATTTGCTGATGATATTGGTATCCAGCAGGTAGGCGATCACAGGTCGGCGCCGCGCATATCGGAATGATCGCGGTCAAGGTCTACTCCACCTGGAAAGGTCAACAAGAAATCTCCAAAGTTTGCCTTCGGTTTCATCAGCGCCTTCTTTGCTGCCTCCGCAGCCTCAACGCTTACTATCACCGCTGCAGGTTTTCCATGCCTTGTTATTGTAACAAACTCGCCCTTCGCGGCTTCGTCGACAAGTCCAGCGAATCCAGCTTTTGCCTCAGCAACGCTAATACTCGACATGAGACCTCCTGAAAAAAATGACCACATATAGTCATACCTCTATCGCTCGCGATAGTCAATTTGCCGATGCCATTTGTCCTATTTCGCGGTCACACTGCTCGTGAAGGAATCGAACCACCGACCCCGTTGTTTGGCCGATAAGTTCGCGCTGAATTTCCGTACAGGGGCAACTACCTGCCCTCGGGAATGGCTGATATGGGGCCGTGAACGGAATGTCCGGTGTTGGAGCGACGAATGGCATAGCGGACATCTAGGCATCCCGCGATGTGGTCAGAGTTTGGCCCATAGCAGCCATCCAAGGGGGCGACTGTCAGCGCGCTGAAAAAGGAACGTGCCCGTCCGGGCCACCTGCCATTGTCCACGTTTGATGTCGTCCGGGTTACAGAAGGAGGCGCTCCTCGTTCGAGTCGAGCGCCTCCTTCTGTTGCGATTTCCCTTTCATTGCGGCCCTCCTTTCAGAGCCGTTCGTAGGTGACGCGCCAACCCTCTTTGGGATCGGCAGGCATGATCGTGAGTTGATCGTCGACCTCGAACTTGCGCTCCATGCGCTGGCCGATGAGATTTCGGACAAGCGACGATTCCACTGTTATGGCGAACGTCTTTTCGGCTTCATCGATTTCAACCGGGCCATAATATGCCTCGTAGCCATTTGCTGTGTAGGGCGTCGGATCCGCGGCGGCGTCCGGGTTCATCGCCTGGACCGAGAGCGTTCCGCCTTGGGAGAAGATGACCTGGCCCGAATAGGGGATTTCTATCTTCTTGCCGCCCGCGTCGGTGACTTGCAGCGACGTCATGCGCCACGTCCCTGTTATCTCAGACGTGCTGTCACGGGCGAATGCTGGAGAGGATGTGGTTAGCGTCAGTGCCATAAGTGCGATCTTGAGGTTTTTCATTCAGTTGTTCCTTCTCGGATGATGACGTGGATGGTTCAAATCCGTTCGATGCGCACGGGGTATGCGCCGCGAACGAGCAGAGGCTCGAAGCCCCCGGCGAAACGGCCGAGACGGATCAGGCCGTCCCAGCGGTAGTCGTCGTAGAATAGGGCGAGATTGCCCCATGGCTTGAAGTAGCAGAGGTCGCCGGGCCGCTCGTTTCCGAACGGGCCGCTACCGTCCTCGGTGAGCTTGCGCGGCAGATGGACGATTTTTTCGTTCCCACCGAAGTCCTCGATCCTCAGGTCCAGAGGGAGCATCGAAACCAGATCGCGCGCTGACGGATTGTCGTAGAGCGTGGCCGTCATCGACATGCCGTTGAAGGTCATCCTGATCTTGATGTCGGTCGACTTCTGGCTGGCTGGATCGCGGCCGTCCTGCCCACGTACCGCAAAGGGCAAAGCCGCGGCTGCCAGGGCTCCGCCCACGATCCTTCGCCGGGTCATAGCCAAGGGTTTCGTCGTCATGGTCGGGTCCTGTCAAACTGGTTGCGCCGTGGGCCGGAACAGGATTTCGTTGATGTCGACGTCGTCAGTCTCGTTCACTGCGAAGGCGACGGTCCGGGCGAAGGTGTCCGCGCCAACGGCGATCTGGCTGACGAACTCTTTCGTTCCCGCCTGGATATCCTTCTCGCTGATATGTTCGAGAAGCTCGGTGCTGACCGCGCCGGGCGAGATGATGGTGGTGCGGATGTTGTAGGGTTTGACTTCCTTGCGCAGCCCTTCGGAGAGCGCGCGGACGGCGAACTTGGTGGCGCAATAAACTGCGGCACCGGGATCGACAACATGTCCGTAGACCGAGGAGACATTGATGATGTGGCCCGACTTCCGCGCCTTCATATGCGGTAGCGCGGCGGCGATGCCGTAGAGCACGCCCTTGATGTTGACGTCGATCATGCGGTCCCACTCGTCCACCTTGAGACGTTCGAGCGGGGCAAGCGGCATGAGTCCGGCATTGTTCAACATGACATCGATGCGGCCGAATTCGCTCACCGCCGTGTCTACCAGGTTGCTGACCTGCTGCCTGTCTGTCACATCAGTCTGGACCGCTTTGGCCTTGTATCCCATCGCGCTGAGTTCGTCCGCCAATGTATCGATGCGGTCACGCCGCCGGGCACCGAGCACCACGGTGGCACCTCGCTCGGCGAGATGGCGTGCCGTCGCTTCGCCCAATCCACTGCTTGCCCCGGTGATGACGACGACTTTGTTTTCGATTCCTTGAGACATGATGTTCTCCTGTTCGAGATTGTCGAGAGGTCAAACGCGGCGGCCAGCGAGCGCTCCGAACGCGGCGGAGCCTGCGAGAAGGAGAGCGGCCAGAAGGAAAGCACTCCACCAGCCTGCGATGTCAAAGAGAACGCCGCCTGCAAACGCCCCGCCTGCGATGGCCAACTGGATCAGGGCGACCTGCATACCGCCCGCCGCTTCCAGTTCACCCGGGACCAGCCTCGCCATCCAGGTGTTCCAGGCCACCGGGGTCGGGGTCGAGAAGAATCCCCAGAGCACGAGAAGGACCGCGGTGGCTAGAGGTGAAGACCCGAAGCCCACCAGCAGGAGAGCGATCAAGGCGACTGCTCCCGGCAAGCCGATCAGCGCGGCGGACAGGTGTCGGCGCAGAACGAAACCGATCAGGGAGGTCCCGGCCAAACCGCCCAGTCCGACGCCAAGAAGCATCAACGAGAGCGTGTTGAGTTCCACCCCGGTGACACCTTCGAGAAACGGACGCAGATAGATCGAAAGCGCGTTCATCCCCATGAAGACGAGGCCCGTCGCCGCCATACCAATCAGGAAGGCGCGGTTGCGCAGGAGGTGCAGCATTCGGCTGACCGACACGGTTTCCGTCGCAGGCATCCTTGGCAGGACGGCGAATTGCCAGACCAGGGCTGCAAGCCCGATCGGAACCGTGATCAGGAAGGTGCCGCGCCAGCCAATCAGCCCGCCGAGAAAGCTGCCGAGAGGAGCCGCGACAACGATGGCGAACGCGGTGCCGCCCTGGAGCAGAGCGATTGCCTTCCGCAGGTCTGACTTCGAAGCCAGGCGTGCGAGGATGGCCGTCGACAGCGACCAGAAACCGCCGATCGCGACCCCGACAAGAGCCCGACCCACGAGAAATACGGTGAAGTCGGGAGCGAGGGCGACTGTCAGACTGGAGAGGACCAGAACCCCAGTGTAAAGCAGGACGACTGCCTTCCTGTCCCATTTCGACAGAAAGCTGTTGCCGAAGAGACTTGTGGCGACAGCGAAGACGCCCGAGATAGTGATGGCCAATCCGGCCTGTCCTTCCGATCCCGACAGTTCTCCGGCGATCGGGGTCAGGAGGCTGACCGGGAGAAACTCCAATCCGACCAGAAGAAAGGTGACGAGCGACAGGCAGGTCACCGCCGCCCATGGCGTTTCTGCGGTTTCCGGCGAGACTAAATCATTCGCTGTCAGTTCGATGGCCATTCCGGGCTCTCCTATGCAGTTGCCGCAATAAATAGCCAAAGCGGTTTTGATGGACTAGAAGGTATAATCTACATGTCGAGGTGAAGGAGATTCAACAATGCGGAGGGACGAATTCACCGAGATGAGAGCTTTCCTCGAAGTTGCAAGGGAACGGAGTTTCACACGTGCTGCCGCCAAGCTCGGCCTCACACGCTCGGCCCTCAGTCACACAGTCAGCGCGCTGGAGGAACGGTTGGGCATTCGCCTTCTGTCCCGCACCACCCGTGACGTCGCACCCACGGCGGCTGGCGAACGCCTCATGGAGAGCATCCAGCCGCACTTCGAGAGCATCGCCGCCGGGATCAGCGCCATCAGCGCGCTACGCGACAAGCCGTCCGGCGACGTGCGGGTCGTCTGCCCTGACGACGCGGTCGAGCTCGTGTTCCGTCCAAGGCTTTCCGCATTCCTCCGGGACTTCCCAGACGTGACGGTAGAGATCACCGTCGACAACGGATTCACCAATATCGTCGAGCGACAGTTCGACGCTGGCGTCCGTCTTGGCGAGGCTGTCGCCCGTGACATGGTAGCCGTGCGCATAGGACCCGACGTGTCGTATTCCGTCGTTGCCTCGCCCGACTACCTCGAACGGCACGGGCTGCCGTCAATTCCGCAGGACCTGACAGGTTATAACTGCATCAACCTTCGGCTTCCAACCTCTGGAGGGCTCTACGCCTGGGAGTTCGAGCGGGAAGGCCGCGAGTTCAGCGTGCGGGTGGAGGGTCAGCTCACCTTGAGCAACATCGGACCAGCGATCGACGCCGCACTCGACGGCATCGGGCTGGCCTACGTGCCGACGGACCTCGTCTTGCGACATGTTGAGAGCGGCCGGTTGGGGCGGGTACTCTCTGAATGGTGTCCGAGCTTCCAAGGCTATCACCTCTATTATCCGAGCCGTCGAAATCCGTCGCCAGCCTTCTCGGCGTTCGTCGATGCTTTCCGGCATAGACCCCGGAAATAGTGTTGGGCCCCACTGCCCAATGTCTCCTATTGGCGCTAAGGCGACGAAACCCTTGTGGGAAGCGATGTCCGCTTTCCGGCGTGCGCAACCAGGCGCTCAATGGCTGAGATGAGGCGCGAAGCGGTCGTTACGCATGAGCCGCGTATGGCTCAAGAAAATACCATTTAGGCGTCTTCGGCTTGAACCAGCTCGAACCTGCGACCCGTAAGGCTCACACTCCCTTTTTTGTTGAAATTCCGGTTCTTGACCTTCAGCCGGTGGATCAACAGATGAGTGGGGGAGCTGGTATTAAGCCACACCCTCCTCCCCTGCCCGGCTGACCCTAGCGAGCAGGGCAATCCAGCCTCGAACACCAGGCTCACCGTTAAATTCCGAACTGACGCGGTTTCTAGCTTGATCGCTACCTCATTCAATCAGCACGAGAACATGCTTGCAACCATCCATGGGCAAGCGTATCGGGCCACCGAAATAAGGCAAAGGCAAGCCGTCCAACGCCGCAGATGGCAGGCTGTGTAGCCGATCCAAAGCCCTTCTAACGTGGATCTCGTAGTGCGTATCCCCCATTCTGATCTTTGCCTCGAGCTGCGGCCATGATTTCGGCATGCATGGTTCGACGACAAGAACGGCGCCTTCCCGGTGAAGGCCGAGGATACCCTCGATGCCGGCGCGGTACATCCAGGCGGCGGAGCCGGTGTACCATGTCCAACCGCCGCGACCGACATGCGGCGCGACCGAATAGACGTCGGCTGCCACCACATAAGGCTCGACCTTGTAGCGTGCTGCCGCCTCGGGTGTGTTCGCATGGTTGATCGGATTCAGCAGCGCGAAGAGATCGTGTGCCTTATCGCCCTCTCCCAGCTGGGCGAAGGCGAGGATCGCCCACATGGCGGCATGGCTGTACTGGCCGCCGTTCTCGCGCAGGCCCGGCGGATAGCCCTTGATGTAACCCGGATCGCGTGGGGTCGCATCGAAAGGCGGCGTGAAGAGAAGCGCGAGGCCGTCCTCCTTGCGGATCAGGTGGGTTTCCAGCGATGCCATGGCGGTGGCGGCGCGGGCGGGATCGGCAACGCCGGACAGCACCGCCCAGGATTGGGCGATGCTGTCGATCCGGCATTCGTCATTGTCCTTCGAACCCAGCCATGAGCCGTCATCGAAGGTGGCGCGCCGGTACCAGGCCCCGTCCCAGGTTTCCCCTTCAATGGAGGCCTTGAGCTTCTCCGCATGTGCCTTCCAGCGCGCGGCGCGCTCTGGGTCGCGGCTCTCGGCAAGCGGCGCGAACAGGTCGATCGTACGGATCAGCAGCCAGCCGAGCCAGACGCTTTCGCCCTCACCTCCCTCGCCCACTCGGTTCATGCCGTCGTTCCAGTCGCCGGTGCCCATCAAGGGCAGGCCGTGCCTGCCGGTGAGCGCGACAGCCTGGTCGAGGCCGCGGGCGCAATGCTCGAAGAGAGAGGCCGTCTCGCCGGAGGGCGTCGGCTGGAAGAAGGCATCGTGTTCTCCCTCGGCGAGGACCGGCCCATCCAGGAACGGGATGGCTTCATCGAGGATCGGCGCGTCGCCGGCCGTACCGACATAGGTCGCGGCGGTGAAGGCGAGCCATACCCGGTCGTCGGAAATCCGCGTGCGCACGCCCGCGCCTGAATGGGGCAGCCACCAATGCTGCATGTCACCTTCGGCAAACTGCCGTCCGGCGGCGCGCAGGATATGCGCCCGCGTCTCCTCCGGCCGGGCGAAGGCCAGCGCCATGCCGTCCTGCAACTGGTCGCGGAAGCCATAGGCGCCGCTGGCCTGGTAGAAGGCCGAGCGCGCCCAGATGCGGCAGGCGAGCGTCTGGTAGAGCAGCCAGCCGTTCAGCATGATATCCATCGCCCGGTCCGGCGTCCTGACCTGCACGGTCTGCAACAGTGTCCGCCAATGCGCGCTCACGTCGGCAAGAACCGTATCGAGATCGGCGGCGCGGTAGCGAGTGATCAGCGCGTCGGCTTCCTTGGCCGAAGTGGCCTCGCCGAGGAAGGAGACGAGTTCGATGCTTTCGCCCGGCTCGAGATCGATCGTGCATTGCAATGCGGCACACGGATCAAGACCCGCGCCGACCTTAGCGCCGAGCGGCATTCTTCTTGTAAGCGCCGCCGGTCGCGCGGAGCTGCCGCCCCGCCCGAGGAATTCCGAGCGGTCGGCGGTCCATGCGGTTTGACGACCGCCGAGATCGGCGAAGGCGACGCGGCCGGGGAACCCCATGCCCGACCGATTGCGGGCGAAGATCGCCCCCGTCCCGGCGTCGAGGGATGTGGCGATGAACGGCGCGCTTACACCGCGCAGGGTGCCGAGCACCCACTCGGCATAGCTCGTGACCGACAGCCGGCGCGGCCGCGACGAATGGTTGGTTAGCGTCAACCGCGAAATGCGGATCGGGTCGGCGAGCGGCACATAGGAGAGCAACTCGCTTTCGATCCCGTGCGCCCGATGCCCGAAGCGGCTATAGCCGAAGCCGTGGCGCGCCACATACCGCCCGTTATCCCGGATCGGCTGGGCCGTCGGGCTCCAGAACTCCAGCGTCTCCTCGTCGCGGATGTACAGCGCCTCGCCGGAGGGGTCTGCGACCGGATCGTTCGACCATTGCGTGATCTGGTTCTCGCGGCTGTTTTCCGCCCAGCTATAGGCGCTGCCGTCCGCCGACACCTGAAAGCCGAAGGCGGGATTGGCAATGACGTTGATCCAGGGCATCGGGGTCGTCGCGCCGTTTTCCAGCACGGTCACATATTCCGTACCATTCCTGTCGAAGCCTCCCAGCCCATTGAAGAACTCCAGGTCTTCCGGCTGCGCGACCATCTCGGCCGGGGGCTTCGACGGAAAACGTGGCGGCAGCGGAGCCAGGCGCTCGCTGTCGGCGGAAAGACGCGCCAGCTGATCGGCGATGAGGCCACGGTGGGCCGACAGCACGACGCGCGCGGTCGCGTTCAGGAGGTTCTTCATCTCCTGGTTCAGGAAATCGCCGCGCAGCAGATGCACCGCGCCCTGCGCCGGCATGTCGCCGAAACGCGGGCGGGACTGGCTGGAGCGCACGGCGGCTTCGACGGCGTTCTGCAGATCCTGCACATAGGAGGCGGCGCGTTCGTTGACGATCACCAGATCGACGGCCAGCCGCTTGATGCGCCAGTATTCGTGCGCACGCAGCATCTGGCGCAACTGCGGAAGGTCTTCGCTATCCTCGATGCGCAGGAGCACGATCGGCAGGTCGCCCGAGATGCCGTAGGGCCACAGGCCCGATTGCGGCCCGGCAACGGCGAGAATGGCATCGGAGGCGGGACGGAAGCGCGCGTCGGCATAGAGGACGGGCGCGGTAAGGCGCTGGAAGTCCGCCGCCTCCTCCAGATCCATGTCGAGATGGTGAAGCTGCACCTGCGCCTGGGTCCAGGCCAGCGTCTTCGCCCGCTCGAAGGCACTCCTGTCGTGATGCTTGTCGATGCGTTCGATAAGCTCCTCCCGCGACCGCGCGACGACCGTCCAGAAGGCGATGCGCGCCACTTTGCCGGGAAGCATCCGCACGCTGCGGCGCAGCGCGAAGATCGGATCGAGCACGGTTCCCGCGGTGTTGGAAAGCGCCTGCCCGTCATGGATGGCGGCGGCGGTGGCGATGGTGCGGCCGCGCCCAAGGAAACGGGCACGATCGGATTCGTATTGCGGATCGGCAATCGCATCGCCCTCGACCACGGCGAAATGGGCGGCCCAGATCTCGGCCTCCGAAGGCGCCCGGCGGCGCCGCGTGGCGATGAGCGCGCCGTATTCGGCCAGATGCTCGGTCTCGACGAACATCTTGGCGAAGGCGGGATGCGCGTTGTCGGTGGCCGGGGTGGCGAGCACCAGTTCGGCATAGGAGGTCAGTTCGATCTCGCGTGCCCGCCGCCCGCTGTTGGTGAGGCAGATGCGGCGCACCTCGCCGTCGTCCTCGCCGGAGACGATGACATCCATCTCCGTCGTCAGCGTCTCGTCATGGCGGATATATTGTGCGTGGTCCTCGCCGAAGACCACCGAGGCCTCGGCCCTGTCGCCCGCCGCCGGGAGGCTGGGCGAGAAGACCGTACCGGTCTGCATGTCCCTAAGAAAGATGAAGGCGCCGCAATCGTCGCGGGTCGCATCCTCGCGCCAGCGCGTGACGGCGATATCGCGCCAGCGGCTGTAGCCGCCGCCCGAGGCCGTCAGCATGACCGCATAGCGCCCGTTGGACAGGAGATGCGTGACCGGCGCGCCGGCAACGGGCAGCGCCAGCCGGCGCACCGACGGCGCCGGGTTCAGCGAAATGCCGGCGGATGCCTTGACCTCCTCGGCACGCGGACGGGCGATCGCCACGTCGCGCGGCATGCGCTCCGACAGCAGAAGCTCGCTGGCCATGATCATCGGCTCGCGGTGGAACCGCGCCCGCATGCGCCCGTCCTGCAGGAGGACGGCGATAGCGACGATGGTCATGCCCTGATGATGGGCCATGTAGCTGCGGATGATCTCGACGCGCGCGTCTTCGGGCAGGCGGGCGCGGGTGAAGTCCAGCGCCTCGTAGAAACCGTGAACGCCGCGTGCGCCGAGGGATTCGAGATGCCGGTAGTTTTCGAGCGCGGCATGGGGATCGACCATGGCCGCAAGGCCGGTGGCGTAGGGGGCGATGACCATGTTGCCCGACAGCCCGCGCTTGAGGCCGAGCCCCGGTACGCCGAAATTGGAATATTGATAGGTGAACTCGATATCGCGCGCATTGAAGGCGGATTCCGATATGCCCCACGGCACATGCCGCGACCGTCCATAGGCCTCCTGCCGCGCCACGATCAGCCGGTTCGTGTCGTCGAGCAGGCTTCCCGACGGCGCGCGCATCACCAGCGACGGCATGAGATATTCGAACATCGAGCCCGACCAGGAAATCAGCGCCGAGCCGCTGCCGAGCGGCGTCGCCGCCCTGCCGAGGCGGAACCAGTGCCGCGTGCCGATATCGCCCTTGGCGATGGCGAAGAAGCTCGCAAGCCGGGCTTCCGAAGCGAGAAGATCGTAGCAATTCGGGTCTAGCCCGTTGTCGGCGAGCGAATAGCCGATGGACAGAAGTTTTCTGTCGGTGTCGAACAGGAAGGCGAAATCCATGTCGAGTGCCATGGTGCGGGCGGTGTCCGCAAGCGCCTGAAGCCGATGTTTCACGGCGGCGACATCATCGCGAAACGCCTGCCGGTCGCGTGCGGACTGCGTGACGGATCGCCCGAGCGCCCCGATCCAGAAGGTAAGATCGGCGGCCTTACCGCCATCGGAAGGTGCTGTCTGCTCAGCCAGTTTCAAGGCCTTGTCCAGAAGCCGCGTCAATGCGGGTGTTGCAGCCTCGATGGATTGCGGGCCGCGCACGAGGGTTTCCGCCTCGTCGAGAATGGCTGCCAGACTGGCGCCAGGATTGCCAGCCTTCTCGCCAAGAGCCATGCGGGCGAGCGCCAGCGTATCACCGAAGCCTTGGCCGTCTTCGGCCGGCGGCACTTCGGCCCACTCCTCACAGGCATTCGCCAGCGCGATCAGGTGGCCGGCGAGATTGCCGCTGTCGACGGAGGAGATATAGGGTGGAGCAAGGGTCCTCAGATCGCGCGTATCGTACCAATTGAAGAAATGTCCGTTGAACCGGTCGAGCCGCTTGAGCGTCGAAAAAGTCGCTTCCAGCCGTTCGAGCGCTTCAAGGGTTCCCACCCAGCCGAAGTCGCGCGCGGCGACCGTCGAGAGAAGATAGAGGCCGATATTGGTCGGCGAGGTGCGGTGGGCGATGGCGGGCAACGGGGTTTCCTGGAAATTGTCCGGCGGCAGCATGTTTTCCAGCGGCGTGACGAAGGTTTCGAAGAACCGCCATGTGCGCCGCGCAACGAGCCGGAGCTCCACCGCATCGGCATCCGAAAGCGCCCGGCCCGGCCGTGCCGTCGGCGACCGGCTGACCCAGAGCGCGATGGCGGGCGCGGCCGACCAGAGGAGTACCAGCAACAGCGCCAAAGGCCAGGCGGCCGGTGAAAACGCGACGGCAGCGGCCAGGAGGACCAGCGCGACGACGGTGCCGCCCGCCATGTCACGGTAGAAGCCGGCAAGCGTCAGCCGCGTCCGGTTTCCGGATGTCGCGGCGGTCGTCCATTCCAGCAGTTTCCGACGCGTCACCAGCAGCCGGCCGGCAGTTCTGAACACGGCATCGCAATTGCGCCACGCCTGATCGGGCAGGAAGGAAAGGCCAAGCGCGGCCTGCATCGCGGCAAGCTTGATGTCGCCGGCAAGCCTGACGGCATGGCTGCTCCATTGCAGGCCGCTGCGGCGCGGCAGGACGGCGAAGGCCACCGGCAGGAAGGCGGGAAGGACGATGCATGAAGCGACCAGCAGCGCGCCCGCCACCCCCGCCTGCAACGGCATCGCGCAACAGGCCGCGAGGGCCGCGAATGTCGACGGCGCGATGAGGGTGCGGCGTAGATTGTCCAGCATCTTCCAGCGGCCGAGGGCGGGAAGCGCCCGCCGCCCGAAGATCCAGGGCAGCAGCTGCCAGTCGCCGCGCGTCCAGCGGTGCTGGCGGCGGGCGGCGACGTCGTAGCGCGCCGGAAAATCGTCGACCACCTCGACATCGGAGGCGAGCCCCGCCCGCGCGAACGTGCCCTCGAAGAGATCGTGGCTGAGAAGGGTATTCTCCGGAATGCGCCCGGCCAGCGCCGCCTCGAAGGCATCGACGTCATAGATGCCCTTGCCGGTATAGGAACCTTCGCCGAACAGGTCCTGATAGACGTCGGAAACGGCCGCCGCATAGGGATCCATGCCGCCGGGCGCGGAAAACACCCGCTGATAGAGCGAGCCCTCGCGGCCGATGGGAAGCGAAGGGGTGACGCGCGGCTGGATGATCGCATAGCCATCGACCACCCGCTGCTGCCCTGCATCGAAGCGCGGCCGGTTGAGGGGATGCGCCATCTTGCCGATCAGCCGCAGGACCGTGTCGCGCGGCAGTTTCGTATCCGCGTCGAGGGTGATGACATAGCGCACGTCCGGCGGGACGGACGGCGGCTTTCCGCCAAGCGCCATGAAGCTGGTGTCGGTGGCGCCGCGCAGCAGGCGGTTGAGTTCGTGCAGCTTGCCGCGCTTGCGCTCCCAGCCCATCCAGAGGGTCTCGCCGGCATTGAACCGGCGCTTGCGGTGCAAAAGCAGGAAGCGGTCGCCGGCCGGACCAGGCCCGTGCCGGCGATTGACGTCGGCGATGGTCTCGACGGCGAGCGCCAGAAGCGCGCCATCGCCTTCGACGGTCTCCTGCGGCGCGTCCCTACCATCGGTCAGCAAGGCGAAGCTCAGGTCGCCGCCCGCGCCCGAGAGATGATGAACTTCCAGCCGCTCGATCTGCTCCAGCAGGTCAGCACGGTTGCTCAGGAGCGTCGGCACGACGACGAGCGTGCGCGACGACCGCGGGACACCCTGCGCGAGTTCCAGCCCCGGCAGGCCGGTCGCGCCATAGCTCCAGCCCACGAAGCGGTTGACGAGTGCCGTCGCGATATCGCTCGCCGGCAATAGCGCCAGCACGGCGAAGACGATCATGCCGGGCGCGGAAAGGCCGGCGATGGACAGCAGCCATAGCGCAAGGACCAGAAGCATCGCCGTCACAAGGCCGATCGCCCCGGCATAGCCGGCAATGCCCGTGCGCGCCGCCAGCCGCCCGGCGATCAGATGCCGGGGCGGGCGGAACCCGATCGTGCGTTCGAAGGCCGGCCGCCCTTCCGCAATCAGGTGGTAGCCGGGATCGCCGACGCGTTCGGCTTGCGAAGCGGTATCCCCGGCGACCAGTGCTGCCTGCGCGGCTTTCACCGCCTGCCCGGCAATGTCGAGCTCCGACAGGTCCGAGCCGCGGGCGAGGTCTTCGATGGCGCTGCGGTAGAGGTTGCGCGTGGCAAAATCCATGCGGGCGAAGCTGCCGTCGGCCGAAAGGCGCGCATCGACGAGGCTGACCTTTTCAAAGAGATCGGCCCAGTCGACATCGCTGATCAGCCGCATGCTGGTGATGATGTTCCTGATCGTGACATTCGACGCGCCCTGGCGCTGCTGGGCGTGCCGCACCACGGCATCCACCGAGCTCTCCTGCCTTGCCAGCCGCGCCTCCAGCCAGCCATGGGCCGGCGTCGTGCTGGGGTCCTGGTCCCGCAGCCGTTTGGCAAGCTGGGCCGCGAAGAGCTCGGGCAAGGGGTCGGCGGAGACCTTTTCAAGCGCGCTGCCGCGACCCTCGTTCGCCAAGAGCTGATCGGCCAGCGCATCCGCCTCGGCACGCATGCGGCGCCCGGCGGTGATCTGGTCGGCAAGCCTGCGCAGGTTCTCGACGAGCACGATGCGCAGGGTGATCGCCACGGCCCACAATTCGCCGATCGTCAGGGGCTGGACCTTTTGATAGGCGGCGATGAAACGGACGAGCGTCTCAGGATCGAAATGGCTGTCGGTGTGTGCGACGAAGGCCCAGGCAATGCCGAAAACGCGCGGATATCCGGCGAAGGGTCCTTCGGCGAGCTTGGGCAGCTGCCTGTAATAGTGGGGCGGCAGGTCGTCATGGATCTCGCGGATCTGTTCCTCGACCAGATGGTAATTATCCAGCAGCCATTCCGCTGCGGGCACGACACCGCGCTCGTTCTCCACCTCCAGGGCGCTGGCACGATAGGCGGCAAGCAGGACCGCCGCATTGTTCTTCAATCTCTTGTGCAGGGGCTGGACCGAGGGCGGCTGCCGGGTCACCGGTTGTGCCAGCGCGAGGGTCGCGGCGTGCTGCTCAAGCCTTTCGACTCCGAACAATTCCTCGCGCACTGGCGCCGGATCGTTCCACGGTGCCCGCGACCTTCGGCTGAACCCGGAAGCAAGCGAGCGAACGCCGCCCTCATCTTTCCCGCCGGCAATCGCTTGCGGTTCGGGGACGGATTTGGCACCGGCCTCGGGGTAGGTTACGGCCTTAGCAACAACCCTTTCCACCATCGCGGTTTGCGAATTGCCGGCGTCTGCGACGCCACGCTTCTCGTTTATGGCCATGACATTTCCTTCGCCCGGACGCGGCCAAGCAGCCGGCCAGGCAAAGCCCGGCGGTCATTGTGCGATTGAGGGGCGGCGAGGCGCGCTAGCGCATCCTGCGGATCAACCGAAATCGGCGCGCGTCAGGACGTAGATCGGCCTGCGAGCGCCGGAATAGGCGCGCCGCGCCGCGTTGTAGACAGAGACACGAGCATCGTCGAAAGCCTTGAGATAACCGGCTTCCGACGTCACTCCCGGAAACAGGTCCGACCCCGCAAAGAACGATATCTCAAACATGCCGTCATGACCAACGAAGCGGATTCGTTTGCCGGCCTCATCATAGCTTCGGCTTTGGTTTGGAAAACTGAGACTCATGGGAAATCCTTGCGATACATGAATGACGCCTCTCTTCAATATAAAGATTTCGACGCCGACCTGCGAGAAACCTCGCCAGATTCAAAAAGAAAAAAATAGGATATTTCCGTATAACGACTCAATTTTCCATAAAAACTTTGCCGATAACGGAGATTTAAATCTGAACTGATCATAGCATGAAAATGAGAATTCTGATTTTTATTTTGAGATAAACAAAGCGATCAGAACTTTATCCAAGTTTCCCTCCCGCTTGAAACACTGGGTGAAACCAAAATCCCTCCGTATTTTCATTGGCTTAGCAAAACAACCTATCGCTGGACCGCCACAGCATCATCGGATGCCTCCAAACGAACGCAATTGATTTCTTGCCAATACAGCGGAGGCGGTTCATTGTAATTGCTCCAGCAGCCATCTTACGGGCGCTGCTGTTTGAGGGTTGATTACCCTGGCCCCAAAGCAAGGAGGACATCATGTCTTCCATCTTCCGCCACCAGAACAAGCCTCGTTTCGCAGACCTGATCGGATACGCACTATCCGCGGCGAGTCTCGCGATGATCCTCTACATCCTGATTGAAGGATGGGTATGGTGATCCAAGTCTTCAAAGGCGCCTTGACGGATAGAAACCGTCAGCAAACCGCTCTGCGACAAATCCTCAAGGACGCAGGCTACGAGACCCGGAACCTTCTCGCCAAGTCTGGCGTGGAGAATGGAGAAGTCCGTCATCTCGTGCGCCTGATAAAGGCGGCGATGATCAGCACCGATAAATATCCTCTTTCTCTGGCCTCCCGACGCAAGAACCGCAACATCGGTCTCGACGTCTGGGAAAATGAGGGCGGCTCGGTGAGCCCAAATCGCCCGGGATAGGCATGCAAGCCTGCGGGCCCCCGCGCGAGGACAGGCAGAGCGCATTCGCCAAGTCTGGCGCAAATTGGAAAGCAACGGAAATGACTGAAAGAACCACAGAAACCGAAATCACCTTCATGCATCCGTTTAACCTCAATTCCCTGGTCGGGCCGCTGGAAGCCGGCACCTACCGTCTCGTTGTGGACGAGGAACTGATCGAAGGTCTGAGCTTCACGTCATACCGGCGAGTGGGTACCCATCTCGAGATTCCCGCAATCGCGGTGAAGATTGCCAAGCGGCAGTTTTTGCAGGTGTCGGCGGTGGAAATTGATGAGGCATTGGCGCGCGATGTGAAACTCCCGAAGGCCAGCGCGCCAGCCACCCGATAAGACAGGGCCGCTTGATGTTGGTGCGCCACCCCTCGCGTTCCAGCAGTACATGCGCGTGTTGATAGCCATAGCGATACGGGTCTCACAGATCTCCCGACTACGACGTTCCAGTCCGGCCTGATCGATCGAAGTTCAACGCTCCCCAGGCACGCCGGATCAAGATCATCCAATCCCGGCACAAGCCCTTTGCCACCTCACGCTTGCGAGCAGGCCTCAGCGGTTTCGGCGGATGACATCCTGGAACATCCCGCGGTCCAGCGTCAGGTCCGCCGCGATCTTCTTCAGTCGCGCATTCTCGTCCTCAAGCTGCTTCAGCTTCTTCATCGCCGGCGGCAACATACCGGCGTATTTTTCTTCAAGTTGAATACAGGTCGCTTGGCTGATCCCTATCTTCCGGCAGATCTCAGCAACCGCCAAGCTGCGTGTATGGGCATCAAGCGCGGCTGGCCAGCAGCGAGACGGGGCTTCGTCTCCGCTCCACCCTCCGCAAGCTGATAGCCCGACCGCTACAGAGTATCCCGAAGCATTCTTATGTCTGCAACATTCATATGGTCTTCGGCTTGGCCTGCCGGTCGAGTATAACGCGGATGCGGCGGTAATTTATTCGTTCCTTGCTCGTATGATCGCAAACCAATCTCCGGCATCTGCTGCGTTCCTCCGCGCTGGAACCACCAGCTGTCGGTGTCCGACGTCCCGATCCGACAGTACCATCGTTCCGGTCGATGGGTCATACCATTCGATGGCTCCGGCCGAGGCGGTGAGACCGGACAGATCGAGCTCGAACAAAGCCACGCCGTCGGTATAGACGGCGACAAAGGTCCCGTCCGCTGCAACGGCCGCTATGGCAAAAGCAGATGGTGTGCCCTCGATATGGCGCACGAGCTGCCCGTCATCGGGCTTCAACTTCCACCAGTCGAAACGTGCGAACAGGCTCGCCAGATGGCTGATGCTCTCAGCCCCCCGGCTGGAAAGCGCCTCACGCCACCCCGCGGGCGTGTCGTAGAGCGCGGGGCCGCCGAAATGCCAGACGGGATTGTTGCCGAAGACCTGGCCGCTCGCGCCCGACAGGAGGGCGCCATAGGCGATCTTGCGGATCTCGGCCGCCTCCACCCCGTGCTCGCCTTCGTAGCGCGCTTCGATCAGGAAGAAGGGCCGATGCGGGCCGGCGCGATAGCGCGCCTGCACGGCGGCGGCGACATCCTCATAGGTATAGACCGTATCGAGCGCCAGCCATCCGGCATCGGGCCAATAGGCGGCAGTCGCCGTGTCGCGGTTGCCGTGCACGGTCTGCATCGCGCCGGGAGCACCCTCCGCGATGCCTTCCGCCAGCGCCTCGACCAGCGCGCGGTCCGGCGGATCGTAATCGCCGCCTTGCACCCAGACGATATTGGGATAGCGGGCATAGCGTTTGCCGACATAGCGCCCGTAGGCGCGCAACGCATCGGGACCGGCGGCCGCCATCTCGGCATACCAGCCCTGCGACCCGCCGTTCGCGCCGGCATAGGCGGGCGCCAGCAGGACCAGCATGCCTGCCCGAAATGCGGCGTCGAGCACATGTTCGGCATCGGCGAAATAGCGATCGTTCGGCCGCGTAAAATCGCCGGGCACCAGGAACGGGGGGATATCCGCGGCATTGTTCGGCGCGTTGCGGGCAAATTCATGCTCGATCAGCGAGACCAGTATGGTGTTGAAACCGCGCGCCTTGCGATCGGCGATGTAGAGATCCGCATCTTCCGCCGGCAGGTCCGAGATCAGCGACCAGGCCGCATCGCCGGTGATCAGGAAGGGTTTTCCCGCCGCGTCCTCCAGATAGGTGCCTGCGGCGGCGATGCGCAGCGGAAAGCGTACCTCGGCGCCGGCGGGCGCGGCGTGGCCGGCCACCAGGGCAAGCAGCACGAGGCACATCCGCGCGGAAAAGGCAATGGTTCTCATCGTGTCCGCTCCTTTGGCCGGCACCGCGGTTCAAAGCCGCTCCCGAACGCCCCGCAGCCAATTCTTCAGGGGCCGTGGCAGGAAGGTGCGCAGGCCGGCCCGCAGGCCGCGCGGCATCGACCAGCCGTCCAACGCAAGAGGGGCTGCGAGCGGCGGCGGGTTTACCGCGATATCGCGCAGTACCGCCGCATATTGCGCCGCCATGCGCTCCACCGTGAAGGCACCCGCGACCTTGCGGCGCGCGCCGAGCGAAAGGCCGTGAAGCTGCGCGCGATCCTTGTCCAGCGCACGGACGAAAGCGGCGGCCCTTGCCGTGTCGCCGACCGGAAAGAGTAGTCCGTCGCTTCCATTCTCCACGATCATATCCGTGACGCCGCGAAGCGCCGAGGCGACAGGCACGCATCCGGCGGCCATGGCCTCCACCAGCGCCATCGGCAGGCCCTCGTAGCGGGACGGCATGAGGAAGATGTCGTGGGCGGCCAGCAGCGCCGGCACGGCATCCGCCGCGACGGCCCCGGCATAGACGACGCGCGGCGACACCCCCGGCACGGCGGCCTTCAGCCGCTTGATATCCGGACCGTCGCCGGCGATCGTCAATGTCGACGACGCAGGCAGCCGCTTCAGGATATCGGGCAGCCACAGGACCCCTTTCGAGGCGTCCTCGATCCGCCCGAGGAACAGGAGGCGAAGCCCTTGCCCGACCGGCCGCGGCGGCCGGTCGGTTGCGGGAAAGGCCTCCAGGGAAACGGCGTTAGCAATGACGAAGGTGCGCCCGACGGGGAAATAATGGCGTTTCACGAGGTCGTCGCGGCAACGCTCCGAGACGCAGACCGTGGCATGCACGTATGGTCGGATCGCCTCCGCCGCCGCATAGGTCCCCGGCGTGATGTTGTGCACGACCATCAGGCGCGTGAGATCGGCGGGAAGATAGCGCACGATATTGGTCTGCACCCGGTCGCTGAGCACGTTGACGACGACGCCGTCGAACCCACCGGCCAGGATTGCCCGCTCCATAAGGCGGGCGTTGCCCTTGCCATCGTCCGAAGCGGTTGCCTCGACGAGCGTGCCGAACGCGGCTTCCCGCTCCATTCCGGCGGGAAGGCCTTGCCCGGCGGGCGTCAGGCCGAGCCAACAAAGCTCGATGCCATCAGGCGCCAGGCCGGCGCGCAGGTGCCGGAACACGGTATAGGTGCCGCCGAGATGCGGCAGGACGAAATAGGCGATCTTCATGGGCGGCCCTCTGCCTCCCTTGTCCAACCGGATGGGCGGTCGCGGAAGTTGGGCCTTGGAAGACGCAAGCGGCCCTTCGCAGGAGGCGGCCGGCTCCCTACCGCTTTCGGCGGAAGCCCGGTCGCCGAATATCCGCGTTTTCCGCACCGCGTCACGGCGCGATAGTGCGGCCGCTTTGGCAATCCCTTCAGATCCCAATCGACAGCGGTGGACATTCCATGAAGATCGCCTTGCTCGGGCAGTTCGGGTCCGGAAACTCGGGAAATGACGGCTCGCTGGAAGCGATGCTCGTCTTCCTGCGCCGTGCGTGCCCCGATGCGGCCCTGTTGTGCATCTGCTCCAATCCCGTGGCGATCGGCGAGCGCTTCGCGCTTGAGGTGACCGGCCTTCGCGGCGCGGCCTTCGTCCACCCGTTGCTGCGCTGGTTCGATGGGAGGCTCGGACGGATCCACGGGCGGCTCACCGGCCTGGTCTCGATCCTGCGGGTGCTCGGCGGCGTGGACGTGATGGTCATCCCCGGGACGGGCATCCTCGACGATTTCCAGGAAACGCCGTTCGGCTGGCCGTTCATCATCTATTGGTGGTGCCTTGCCGCGCGGCTGCGCGGCGCCCGCATCGCCTTCGTCAGCATCGGCGCCGGCCCGATCCGCGGCGCGCTCAGCCGATGGTTCCTCACATCCGCGGCGCGAATGGCCAGCTATCGCTCCTATCGTGACGACTTCTCGCTCCGTTACGTCCAGGGCCTGGGCATCGATACCGCTTCGGACCACCGCTTCCCCGACCTCGCCTTCGGATTGCGCGAGCCCGTCCGCTCCGACGACAAGCAGCGGCGGCAAAAACCCGCGACGATCGGCATCGGCGTCATGCGCTATCGGGGCTGGGAGCGCGACCATGCGAATGGCGACGCCATCTACCGCACCTATGTGGACAAGATCACGGCGATCGCGCGCCGGCTGCTCGACGACGGGCATGACGTGCGCCTCTTTATGGGCGACACATCCGACGAGCAGGCTCTTGACGATATCCTTGCCGCACTCCCGGAAAACGGGGCCTACGGCCACCTTTCGGCTGCCCGCACCGTCTCGCTGCATGCGGTCATGGATGAGATCCTGAAGGTCGATATCGCCATCGTCTCACGCTTTCACAACCTGCTCTGCACCCTCAAGCTCGACCGGCCGGCGCTGTCGCTCGGCTATGCGGAAAAAAACGACGAGCTGATGACCGAATTCGGCCGGGCCGATTTCTGCCAGCATATCGAGACCTTCGATGTCGGTGAGGTCCTGCGGCAGGTGGACAGTGTGCTCACCGACCTCGCCGCAGCCGAAAACGCAATTGCCCGGCGCAACGCGGCGATCCGCTCGGAGCTTGTCCGGCAGCAGGATCTGCTTCTCGCACAGGTGCTGGTCGCTCGCAGCGCGAAAACCCTACCCCTTGCACAGGATGCCCTACGCTGAATGGACAAGTGGCCACCGTCCCCCATGCGCCTATCCTCGTTGCAACCGGCGGAGTGAAGCCCATGCCCCAGAAACCAGAAGCCCCCAGCCCTTTCCGGAAAGCGTGAGCAGCATGGTCCGACGCGCTTATGTTATGGCATCGCTGGAGCAGTATTTCGCGCTGCTCATCAATTTCACGGTGCTGGTGATCATGGCCCACATCCTGACGCCGGGCGAAATCGGCGAGGCGGTGACGGGTCTCGCGATCGCCGTGGTCGCCTTTTCCGCCCGCGAATTCGTCACGCCGGAATTTCTCATCCAGCGCAGCACCGTCGATGCCGAGGCGCTGCGCACCGCGCTGACGCTTCAGGTCGCCGTAAGCGTGGTGATCGCGGCGTCCCTCGTCGCCCTGTCGAGCCTCGTTGCCCGCTTCTATGCCGCGCCGGACCTCTCCTTCTTCCTTTTGCTCGCAGCGGCGGCGGGGCTCGCCGAGGCGTTCGCCCAGCCCGTCATCGCCCTGCTCCGACGCGAGATGGGTTTTGGCGCGCTCGCCTGCATCCGCACGGCGGTTTCGCTGACGACCGCGCTTGTAACGATCGCGCTCGCCATCCTCGGCTTCGGTCCCGTCAGCTTCGCATGGGGCATGCTTGCGGGGTCGCTCACGCTCACGATGCTGGCCGTTGCCTGTTCGCCGTTTCCCGCAGCGGCGATTTTCCGCCCCGGCCTTGCGCGCTGGCGCGAGGTGCTGGCCTTCGGCCTGTTCAAGGGGGCAGCACTCGTGGTGGAGCGCATCCACGAGACCGTGCCGCAGTTGATCCTCGGCCGGATCGCCTCGATGACCTCGGTCGCGCTCTACAACCGGTCGAATGCCCTGTGCGGCATACCCGACCGCATCATCATGTCGGCCTTCCACAGCATGGCCTTCCCGGCGCTGGCAAGTCGCGTGCGGGAGGGGCACGATATCGAGAAGACCTATCTCGGCGTGCTCGCCTATCTGTCGGTTCTCTACTGGCCGGGTGCGGCGCTGATCTCCCTTCTCGCACCGTCGATCGTGGGCATCGTGCTCGGCCCGCAATGGGCAGAGGCCGTGCCGGTCGTGCGCGTGCTGGCGCTTGCCGCCGTCTTCTGGCTGCCCGTCATCGTGACGGGGCCGCTTCTCCTGGCGCTCGGCCGGAACCGGGACGTGTTCCTGGCAAGCCTGATCTCGCGCTGCCTTGCGGCCGGCATTCTCTGCGCTGCCAGTCTCTACGGTGTGATGGCCATGGCGCTCAGCCAGTTCGTCTCGCTTCCCCTTCAGATGCTGGTCGCGCTTATCTTCGTGCATCGCCACGTTCGCTTTTCCCTGCTTGGCCTCCTCACAGCACTGATGCCGAGCGCCGTCGTCACCGGTTTCTCGCTGGCAGGGCCGGTCGTGCTTATGGCACTGCCCGGGCAGCAGGATGCGGGCCTGCCCGGCTTTTGCGCCGCGATCCTCCTTGCCGGCATCGGCTGGCTGATCGGGCTGCTCGCCACGCGCCACCCGTTCCTCGCCGAACTGCACATCCTGCTCGCCGCCGGCCGCGACCATGCCCGCCGCCTGCGCCGGTTTCTCGTCACATCGGGAGCCTGAGCCATGCCGAGCGTCGACGTCGTCATTCCGAACTACAATTACGGCCGTTATCTCGACGCCTGCGTGAAAAGCGTGCTATCGCAGGACATGCACGATGTGCGCGTCCTGATCGTCGACAATGCCTCGACGGACGACAGCGTCGCGGTCGCCGAGCGCCTCGCCTTTTGCGACACGCGGGTGGAGTTGCTGCTGCGGCCGGAAAACCTCGGGCCGCATGCCTCCTTCAATGCGGGGATCGACTGGGCGCGGGCCGATTACTTTCTCCTGCTCTTCGCCGACGATTTCCTGGTGCCGGGCGCGCTGCGCCGGGCGACATCCGTCATGGAACGGGATCGCGGCATCGCCTTTTCCTACGGCCGCGACGTGGCGATCCGGGGCGACGTGCCGATCCCCGACATCGAAGCGCAGCCCGGAGACCCGCCGGTCACGCTGATGACGGGGCGGGCCTTCATCGAGCGTTTCTGCCGCCTCGGCGTCTTCCAGATTCCGGGACCGTCCATCGTCGTGCGCACGAGCGTGCAGAAGCGCGCCGGCCACTATCGGCCGGCACTGCCGCACAGCGACGATTACGAACTCTGGCTGCGGCTTGCCCTGCACGGAACCGTCGCCGAACTGGATTGCATCCAGGCGGGCATCCGTTCGCATGATGCGAACCGGTCGACGGACCTGTGGGCGCACCAGATCCTGCACATTCGCCATACGGCGGATGCGGCCGAAAGCTTCTTCCACCATGAGGGACGATGGCTCGACGGGGCGGAGACGTTGCGCCGCCGCGCCCGGCGCGGCATTGCCGAGCGCGCCTACTGGTCGGCGGTGTCGCATGCGCTGCGGGGAAACAGGCAGGCGTGGAAGCTGCTGATGCTCGCCTTCCGCATGGCGCCGGCGACCGCCGTACTGCCGCCGCTCGGCTATCTGCTGCACCGGCCCGACACGGTACCGCGCATGCGCTCCCTTCTCTCCAAGGTTCTGCGATAGGGCCTCAGCGTTCCGCAACGTCGCCTTCATCAAGGACAAGGCTCACCCGCAGGATGTCGCCGGCGCGCACCGGATCGGTCTGGCCGACCGTGACTTCGCTGTACTTTCCATCGACCAGCCGCACAGCGGAGAAGCGGTAGGCCGCCTGCCGCGTTCCGTCCTTCTTGTCAAAGGCGATGCCGGCCTCGGCCATCGCCTGCAGGCTGTAGGTCATCTTTCGGCGAAGACGCAGGATATCGATGTTCAATTCGCGCAGCTCCGCCGCGACCTCGCCGCGGCGCTGCCCGCGCAGCGACTTGAGACGGCCATCAATCACCGTCAGGTTCTGCCGGGCGCGGGCGAGGAAGGAGCCGAATTCCAGCACGTCGCGGTTGGTCGCCGATATCTCCCGCTGCTTGTCGCGCAGCTGCGTCTTCGGCGTCAAACCGCGCTCCACCATGCTCTGGGCGAGCTTCACGTCCTCGTCCAGCAAGGTGAGCTCGCCGTCGCGCAGCTTGCCGCTCTTCTCCAGCGTGTCGATCTCGTCGAGATAGCCGAGCTTCTGCTGCTCCAGGCTCTTCAGCTCGGCGTCGAGCGTCACGCGGCGAAGCTCGAACAGCGTGCGCTCGGCATCCACGACCTGGCGCACGATGCGCGGGTCCGGAGTGCCGATCTCCTCGCTCGGCAGATAGGTGAAGGGCTGGCCGTTCAGCTCCGCCTCGAGGCGAACCCGTTTCACGTCCTGCCCGAGAAGCTGCACGCCGAGATCGGCATAGTCCTGGCGCAGTCCGGCAAGCCGCATGCCGGCATTGTCGCCCTGCGCCAACACCTCTTTCTGCCCGCCGCCCAGCGCGAAAAGCTCGAGCGCGATCATGCCGGGACGGAACTCGTAGCGCCCGGGCTTCTGGACTTCGCCCACGACGAAGACCGGCGCATAGGCTTCCACGACGACCGCGACCGACAGGTTGGCGATATGCTCCTTCAGCCCGGCATCGATGGCTTGTCGAACCTCGTCGACGCCCTTGCCTGTTACGGCGACGTTTCCGAGCAGCGGATAGCCGATCGTACCGTCCGTGCCGATGGGAAAGGACCCGCTCAATCCCGGATCGCCATAGACCGTGACGCGCAACACGTCGCCGCTGGCCACCGTGTAGCCCTGGTTCTGGGCGCTTGCCGGCGCAACCGAAGCCGCCAGGAGCAGGAGGCAGGCAAAAACGGCTGGGCGTAGAATACGCCGCTGGGCCTGATGATTGGCTTGGATGCGTGCCATGGTGCTTTTACCTTACATCCCGACGATAGAGGGCCTGTCGACAGGCGTTTCCATACGTTTCCTGACCTCGGACGCCGGGCCGGGATAGTCGGCGATGAAGGGACGACGTTCCGGCATTCCAAGATCGTGCGGGACGACGGCACGGCTTTCGCCCGGATGGGGACGGCGCTGGAAGCTGGCGCGCAATTCGAGAAGCAGCGCCGCAACCGCACCGGCCGCGAGGCCGAACACCAGCCCGCCTATGAGCCAGGCGGAGGCGCTTGGGCTGGATGGCGATCCGGACGGCACCGCGCGCGAGATGATGCGCGCCTCCGCCATCGCGATGCCGTCCTGCTCGATCGTCTGCTTGTAGCGCGTGAGATAGCTCTCGTAGATCGCCCGGTTTGCACTGGCCTCGCGGTCGAGCTGGTCGGCCTGCACGATCGCCTCGTTGGCGTTCGACATCTCCGCCTGCAACTGTTTCAAGCTCGCCTCGAGACCGGTCTTCTGGCGTCGCGTGATCTCGATTTCCGTACGCAGGCTATCGACGATCTGTTCTACCTCCGCGCCGATCTGCGCCTGGATCGTCTCCAGTTGCGAGGTCAGTTCCGGAATTTGCGGGTTCTTGACCGCGCCGCTTTCGCTGATCGCGGCAAGCTGGCGCTTGAGACGGGCTTCCTCGGTACGCAACTGCTGGATCGCCACTGAATTCAGGACCTCCGGAAGGGCAAGGCCGGTTTTTCCATCCGACATGTCGACGGCCGTCGCGAGACGCGCGACCGATCCCGCAAGCTGGGCCCTCAGCCGTGCCAGCTCGGTGTTCAGGCCGGCGATCTGCTGGGACAGCAGGGTCGTGCCGTTCGACTTGGCGATACCGGAGTTCTCGCGGAACAAAGTCGCCGCATGTTCCGAGCGCTCCAGTTCGCTGCGCAGGCTGACGAGGCGCGTTCCGAGCCAGTCGCTGACCCGCCGCGTCGCCGTCGTCTGCACATCGACCTGATAGTTGATGTAGGCCTCGGCATAGGCATTGGCGACTGCGGCCGTGAATTCGGGCTCCATGCCGCTGAAGGCGACATAGATCGTGTAGGAACGGCCGTCATTGGTGACGCGGACGCCGGAGATGAGGTTGTCGAGCAGGACGCGGCGATCGATGCCGGCGCGGTTCATACGGTCGGACAGCGCCGCCTGGCCGGCCCCGTTTTCCGCCGTCAGGCCGAAGCCCTTGGCGGCATCGATACCCTCCGCCTGCAGATCGGCCAGAACCCTCTCGGCCATGGATCGGGAGCTGATGATATCGACCTCGGTGCGCAGCACCGGGCTTTCCTGCGGCAGCGGCGAAACGACGGATTCCGTCGGCAAGGCCTGGAACTTGCGCATGTCCAGCGCCAGCACCGCCTCCGCATTGTAGCGCGACGGCTGGTCGAGATAGCCGACCGCCGCGATCGCCACGCCCGCGACGAGACAGGCGAGGATGGGCCACCGGCGTTCGACAATGACGGTAAGGACCCGGGGAAGGACGAACTCCTCCGGGGCGGCCGGTTTCTCTGACCAGATCATGGCTGAATTCCTGTTATGGGAGCCGGGTCACGCCCGGCTGTTCTGATAGGTCTCGTCGGACATGATCTCGCCGACCTTGCAGGCGACCTCCGTGCGGTTGGTCGCGCCGAGCTTCTTCATGATGTTGCGGATGTGAACCTTCACCGTGCTTTCACAGAGGTTGAGTTCGCGGGCGATGATCTTGTTCGCCTTGCCCCGGCGCAGCGCCTCGGCGACGGCAGCCTGGCGCACCGTGAAGGCGGATCGGCCGCAGACCTTTTGCGGATAGCTGCCGAGAAGGCCGCGCATCGCAAGCACGCTGCTGGCCGGAACGAACTGTCCGCCGGCGATGGCGAGCCCGATGGCCTCGATGCAGATGTCGATATCGACGGAACTCGGAATGAAGCCGTGGACGCCGAGGTCGATGACCTCGAGCACATGGTCGAGCGTCTGGTTGTCCGAGAGCACCACGACCGGCACCGGCTCCAGCGTCGTCAGGAGTTGCGTGATCTCGTCCCTGAGGTCCGGGTCGGAGACATTCCTGCTGCCGATGTTGACGAGGCTGGCGCGAAGGGTGCCGAGGCTTGCCTTGCTCTGCTGCCAGGCGGCGAGCCCTGAAAAGGTGAAGACGCTGATGCCGATCCGATGCGAATGCAGGCTGTTGGCGAGACATTCCCGGTCGAGGTTCCGCTTGTCGAAGATCGCGACATAGTCGCTTGCGGCATAGTCGCTTGCGGCATATTGCTGAGGCTGCTGCCGGTCGATGTACTCCCTGGACTCGACGCGCGGGTCGCTGCCGATCGAATTCCTTGTCCGGAAAATATCGATCGACTCCTCGTCGAAATCCGCTTCATCGTCTCTCGCCATGGTACCCCTCACTAATTTCCTGGTCAGAATTACGAGTCTGGGTCTGCGTCGATCCGTGCTGTCTGCCCTATGCGAGGGCCATCTTGCGCACCGTGAAAGCCTCCGCGAAAAGCGAAGGCGATCGGCACTCCATGCCGCGCATGCGGGCCAATCCCCGGAAGACATCCGCGTGGAACCAGTCCTTGGACCGTTGCGTCGCAAAATGCTCCATGAGCAGATCGATCTTGCGATCGATGACACCCGGGGGCAGAGGCACGTAGGCATTGCGCTCCGTGATGTCTCCATCCCATTTCGGGATTTCATATTCTAGGACGAAGTGGTCCCGGAATATATTCGTCGTCAGCTTATTTAGCTCTCGATGATCCTGATGGGCATCGCGGCGGCTGTGGGTGAAGATGATGTCCGGCTCGACCCTATCACGCAATGCCAGCATGAACGTCTTTATCTCGCGGCTCTGGCTCGGGAAGTAGCTGTCCTCGAACCCGCAGACCTCGACCGTGGTGGACACGGCACCGGCGAGGAAGGCGGCGGCAGCCCGGCGCGTCTCGGCAGCCCGCTCCGGCGTCGCGCTCATGACGCACCAATGGACCTCCAGTTCCACGCCGGCCGCGATCAGGCCAAGGATCGTGCCGCCCGCGCCGATCTCGATATCGTCGGCATGCGCGCCGAGGCAGAGGACCCGCAACCGATGCCCGGTGGAAGCAAGGGGCAGCGTTTTCATGGCCGGCCGACCCTGCGCAGCCTGGATATGCGCTCTCCCTCCGTCTGGCGGACCCACGGCATCTCGCCGCGCTCGACCATTTCCTCCAGCACCTGCCAGTCGCGCAACGTGTCCATGGAGCGCCAGAAGCCTTCGTGCTTGTAGGCCATCAGCATGTCGTCCTTGATCAGCCGCTCGAAGGGTTCGAGAACCAGCTCCTCGCCCTCGCGCATGTAGTCGAAGATCTCGTTGCGCATCAGGAAATAGCCGCCGTTGATCCAGATCTCCGACGTGTCCGACGAGCGGAATTCACGCACCCGGCCCGCATCGTCGATATCGGCGAGATGGTAGGTGAGCGGCGGCCGCACCGCGAGGAAGCACGCGAGCTTGCCGCTCGCCTCGAAGCGGGCGACCATGTCGTCGAGGTCGACGTCGGTCAGGCCGTCACTGTAATTGGCGAGGAAGATGCGCTCTCCCCTCACATGTTCACGCACGGCCCACAGCCGTTCGCCGATATTGCGCCAGATGCCGGTATCGATCAGCGCGATGCGCCAATGCTCCTGCGCCTCGCCGAGCAGTTCGACCCGCCCCTCGCCCGACACGATGCAATCCGAGAATGTCTGCGGCCGGCAGTTCAGGAAGAAGTCCTTGATGACATTGGCCTTGTAGCCCAGGCAGAGCGTGAAGTCGTCGTGGCCGTAGGAGGCGTAGTACTGCATGACATGCCGCAGGATCGGCTGCGCGCCGAGCGGGATCATGGGCTTGGGCACGGCTTCCGAATATTCGCGGATGCGCGTTCCCCGCCCACCGCAGAAGAGCACGACCTTCATGACAGATCCTCCAGCGGATCGAGGATGGCGACCTCGGGAATGGGAACGACGAACTTGGCACCCCATTCGCCGACATGGCGCATCTGGGCAACGATCTCGGCCTTGAGGTTCCAGGGCAGGATCAGGATGTAATCCGGCCGGTGGCGATCGATCGCCTCGACGGGCAGAATCGGGATGTGCATGCCCGGCGTGAACCGGCCGTGCTTGTAGGGATTGCGGTCCACGGTGAAATCGAGGAAATCCGTGCCGATCCCGCAATAGTTCAAAAGCGTGTTGCCCTTGCCGGGCGCGCCGTAGCCGCAGATGCTCGCCCCCCGCTCCTTCACGCTGATGAGGAAATAGAGGAGGTTGCGCTTGGCCTGGCGCGCGCGCGCGGCAAACGACGTATAGGCCTCCACGCCGTGCAGACCGGACCGGCGTTCCCGCTCCAGCAGAGCCGCGACATCAGGACTAATCACGCCCGAGCGTCCGGCATGGCCGAGATAGACGCGTAGCGACCCTCCATGGGTGGGCAGTTCCTCGACGTCGAAGATTTCCAGGCCGTGCAGCCGGGCGGCGACCTGCACCGTGAACAGGGAAAAATACGAGAAGTGCTCGTGGTAGATCGTATCGAACTGGTTTTGCGCGATCAGCGTCGCGACATGGGGAAACTCCAGCGTCACGACACCCTCGGGCTTGAGGATGCGCTTGATGCCGCCCACGAAATCGTTGAGGTCGGGCACCTGCGCCAGCACGTTGTTGGCGACGATCAGGTCGGCCTTCTGGCCGGCTGCCGCCATGTCGCTGGCCAAACGCTTGCCGAAGAAGGCGGTCTTTGTCGGTATGTTGCGGGCGATCGCTACCTCGGCGACATTGATCGCCGGCTCGATACCGAGCACCGGAATGTCCCGCGCCACGAAGTGCTGCAGGAGATAGCCGTCATTGCTGGCGATCTCGACGACGAAGCTGCGCGCATTGAGCGCAAAGCGATCGATCATGCGGTCGCAGTAGCGCTCCGCATGCGCCACCCAACTCGTGGAGTAAGAGGAGAAGTAGGCATACTCCTCGAAAATGCTCTCCCGGCTGACATATTCCTCCAGCTGCACCAGCATGCACTCTTCGCACACGCGCACATGCAATGGATAATATGCCTCCATCAGGCCGAGTTCGCTTTCCTGGCGGAAGCTTTCGCACGGCGGCGACATGCCGAGATCGACGACGGTATGCTTCAAGGTTCTGCCGCACAGCCGGCAGGCCGGCCTGAGCGAGAGACTGTGAGATTGTGCAAGCGAATGGCTGGCCTGAAAACTCATGGCAACGCCTCCAAGGAGATACCCGGTCCAAACCGAAGGAGGAGGCGATGGAAGATAGCCTATCCGTAAAGGGACCGTTTCTCGACGTGGGTGCCAGATTAGGCGCGGAATACGAAGCCTGCCATACTACCTTGCGAACACCGAACCTGTCCGAAAGGCGTAGCTCTATGAAACGCGCGTAAGCGAACGTTCACCATCCTACCGCCCCGGTCTTTGCAATACGCCGGAAACCGCACTTGGCAGACGGGTTGCATCCGTCAGGATCGGGGCAAGGCAGGAAAGGGCAAACCGATGCTGTTCAACAGGACCGATCTCGACGGCGTGTGGCTGATCGAAGCGTCGCCGATAACAGACGAGCGGGGCTCCTTCGCCAGGACCTTCTGCATTGACGAGATGGAGGCGCTGGCCCTCGAGCATCGTTTCGTCCAGCACAGCCTTTCCCGCTCGGTCGAGAAGCACACGCTTCGCGGCCTGCATTTCCAGCGCGCGCCGCACCAGGAGGTGAAGCTGGTGTCCTGCCTGAAGGGGGCGATCTGGGACGTGGCGGTCGATCTGCGCCCGCAGTCGCGCAGCTATTGCCGCTGGACGGCGGCGGAACTCAGCGCCGACAACATGCGCCAGCTCTATATTCCGGAAGGCTTCGCCCACGGTTTCCTGTCGCTGACGGAGGATGCCGTCGTCGGCTACCTCATATCCGCGCGCTACCATCCGGCGTCCGCTGCCGGTGCGCGATACGACGATCCCGCCCTTGCGATAGACTGGCCGGCAAAACCGGCCGTGATGTCGGAAAAGGATGGGAATTGGCCGCTGCTTGCGGAATCCGATCATTACGCCTGAGCGTCGCCGAGCAGCCCGCAACCCTCAAGCCGCGTCGCGGCGGCGGCGATAGCCGAGAACGGCAGGCCGGAGCGGCGGGCGATATCGAGCAGGGAATGGCTGCCGTCGGCAAGGTTCAGCACCCAGAGATAGGCCATGGTGATATCCGACGTCGTCTTGTGGCCGCCGGTCGCCGAGTAGAGCCCCCGCCGCCCGAGCTGCGGCTCCCCCTTCGGCGAGAGATTCAGGGGCACCCGATCGGTTTCGATTACATCGACGATGTCCATGATCATGCGAAAGGAGGAGGCAAGATGCTCCGGCCGCACGAAATCGAGATTATCCGCAGAGGTATGGTATTCGGTAAAGGTGCCGAAGGCGCTGCGCTGGAGCAGGCCGACCGGCAGGTCGAAGCCCGGCGAGCAGAATTGCCGCTCGTCATAGCCGAAGGGGCTGAAATCGAGCATCGTCACCTTGCGGCCGTCACACCGGACGGCCTCCATGGCTCGGTCGATCGTCGCGTCACCGCGGCGGCTGCGCTTGTAGACCGGTCCGCCGCCGTCGCCGACACAGGAGACGACGAGGCCGTGGTCGATGCTCGAAAGCCGCTCTTCGTTGCCGGCAAGCCAGCAGAGCGCGCCGATCGTGCCCGGCGCGAAGAGGAAACGGTAGCCGAACCGGTTGCGGCGCCGGCCAAGCGCCCTGGCGACGAGCGCGAGCACCGCAAGACCGGAACAATTGTCGTTGGCGAGTGACGGGTGGCAGATATGGGCGGTCAGCAGCACCTCGCGCTCGGTTTCGCCCGGCAGGAAGACCTCGCCATAGCTGAGCGCGCCGTCGGCGAGCGTCGTGTCGATGAAGACGTCGTAGTCCCCCTCTTCCAGTGCCAGATAATCGTGGTGCGCCATGCAGAATCCCCAGCTCCGGCTGTAGTAACTGGTCCGGTAGGGAATGAGGTCCGGCTGGTCCGGCAGCGTATGGATATGGCTGCGAAGCTCGGAAAGCGGCATGCGGCGCGCCACCGGCTCGCTGTAGCCGACGAGATGCAGGTTGGATGCGGCGAGATCGACCACAACCTTACCATTCGCCGCACGGACATAGGCATCGCGCACCGTCCACTCCTGCGGCACCGTCCAGTCGAAGATCTCCGTGCCCGTGGGCACCTCGCGGACCGCGAGGTCGATAGCATCCGACAGGATCGCGAGCGTGCGGCGCACGCCTTCGCCCGTGATGCTGCGGCCGATCGGAAAGAGCCGGGAGACGAGCGCGTGGAGTTCGTCGCCGATGTCGGCCGCGCCGCCCACCGATGGATAAATCCGGGCCGCCTCGTTCATCACCACCCCTCAGGCGCGCGCCGCCAGCAGATCCGCCGGAGCCTTGGCCGCCGGGCGCCATCTGAGACTCCGATCGATCGTGTTGCTGGCGAGAAGCGCGCGAATATGGCCGATGCGCTGGTAGCGTGGGCCTTCGAATTCTTGAAGCGTGAGGCCGGCGCCGCGATAGGCGTCATGGAGCTGCTCGGCCCCGGCCACCACATCCCATTTCGGGCGGAAGGCCGGCAGGACCCGCGCGATCTTGCCGAAATCGACGCGGTAGGAGCGCGCATCCGGCCCGGCCTCGCTGGCATATTCCAGCCGGCAGCCCGGCACGGTGCGCGCCACGACGTCGGCGATGTCGCGGACCTGGTAGTTGTGTTCCGTGCGGCCGACATTGAACGCCTCGGCGAAGACCGCTTCCGACGGCGCTTCGAGGGCTGCCAGGAAGGCGCCGGAAATGTCCGCGACATGGACGATCGGCCGCCAGGGCGTACCGTCCGACTTCAAGAGGATGACGCCCCGCGTGACGGCCCAGGCGACAAGGTTGTTCAGCACGATGTCGAAGCGCAACATGGGCGACAGGCCGTAGGCCGTCGCCGGCCGCAGGAACACCGGGCAGAAGCCGGCATCCGCCAGCCCGGCAATATCGGCTTCCGCCATCACCTTGGAGCGGCCATAGGCCGATACCGGATTGAGCGGCGCGTCCTCGGCGACGAGGTCTTCGCCGGCGAGGCCATAGTTGCTGCAGGAGGAGGCGAAGAGGAAGCGGGCGACGCCCGCCTCCTTCGCCGCCCGCGCGACGCGCACGCTACCCTTGTGGTTGATGTCGTAGGTGACGTCGGGATCGAGATTGCTCAGCGGATCGTTCGACAGCGCCGCGAGATGGATGACGGCATCGAAGCCTTCGAGGTCCTGGGGCGTGATGTCCCTGACATCCTTCAGGTTTGAGGGAACCTCGGTCATCGGCCCGCCCGGCGCATAGGCGCAGCGCCGGTAAAGCTTGCTGTCGTAACCGTGCACCTCATGCCCAGCCCGAAGGAGGATCGGCACCATCACGGCGCCGATATAACCCTGGTGTCCCGTCACAAGCACCTTCATGTCCGCATCTCCCGGCTTCGTTGCTGAAAGAGATGCTACGGCGCGGCAGGGCGGACCACGATTGACGACAAAGACGGCGGCACTTACCCGAAAGGCGTATCGACGGCCCGCCCTACCGCTTTCGGACAGGTCAGGCGGTCTTCGCCTTCGCCACCGGCTCGCCGGTGCAAGGCTCGGGCGCGGTGTTGTAGCGGCGGAAGACGACGCCGGAGGGGCGTCCGACCAGGTAGGACTCGATGCCGCGGTCGAGGGCGAGGCGATAGACGCCGAGCGCGCCGTCGAAGGCCTCCACCGTCTGGTCGATCTCGTCGTTGCCGTGCGTGTAGCTCACCACGAGCGACGGCGCGAGCACGCCGCGGCGGATGGTTTCCTGCAATAGCAGCGTCCGGAACGCCTGCGAGGGCGTGCCGGTCCTGTCCTTCGCGAAATAGGAGAGGCAGGCGGGATGGCCCGTGACACCGACGAAGCGCTGGAGGCCGTGCCGGGCGATCGCCTGCTCGATGCCGGCCTTGAGCCTTAGCCCCTGGCTACGCAGATGCGGGATGACCGGCTCCTGCGCATAGACATGCATGGTCGCGATCGCCGCCGCCATGGCATGGGTTTCGGCGCCATGGGTGGTCGACAGCAGGAAGACGCGGGGCTTCTCGGTCTGCTCGATGCCGCCGAGCGCCATGAATTCACGCTTGCCAGCGAGCGCCGAGATGGCGAAGCCGTTGCCGAGCGCCTTGCCGAAGCACGAGAGGTCCGGCCGCAGCCCGTAATAGTCCTGCGCGCCGCCCCGCGCCCAGCGGAAGCCGGTAATCATCTCGTCGAGAATGAACAGCGCGCCGTTGCGGTGGCAAAGCGCCTGCAAATCCTGCAGATAGCCCTCAGCCGGCTCGTCCCCGCGCGAGGCCTCGAGAATGAGGGCGGCGATCCTTCCCGGATGGCGGGCGAAGAGATCGCGCGCGTCGTCGAGGTCGTTGTAACGGAAGCCAAGTGTCAGGTCGCGGACAGCCTCGGGAATGCCGGCATTCATCTCGGTGGTGCCGATGAACCAATCATCGGTCGAAAAAAACGGGTGGTCCCGGCAGCGCGCGACAAGGTCCCTGCCCGTCGCCGCCCGCGCAAGACGCACCGCCGCCGAGGTCGCGTCCGAGCCGTCCTTGCAGAACTTGACCATGTCGGCGCCCGCAACCATCTGGAGGAAGGTCGCGGCGCATTCGATCTCGATGCGCGCGGGCCGCGTGAAGTTGCAACCGAATTCCAGCTGGCGCGCGACGGCCTCCACGACATGACGATAGGCGTGTCCGAGACCGACCGACCGGTTGCCCATGCCGTATTCGATATAGGCATTGCCGTCGACGTCCCACACATGACAGCCGTAGCCATTGACGATGAAGCCCGGCGACAGGACCGGATATTGGTCGTCGCCCTTGGCATAGGTATGCGCGCCGCCCGGGATGATCTGGTGCGCACGCCGGCGCAGCCTGTCGGAGTTCTCGAAGTCCTGAATGAAGGCGTCCATCGCAATCTCCTCTGCATTCCGGCCTTTTGGGCACTATCGCCCGCTCCGCGGCGCGCGCATCCGCGCTCTTGGTGGATGGAGTATGACCGATAGGCGTAGGGGGTCAGTCGTAGAGGTCGTTGAGCTTGAAGATCACTTCCGTCCGGTTGCGGACCTTGAGCTTCTTCATGATGTTGCGGATGTGAACCTTGACCGTGCTTTCGCGCAGGTCGAGCTCGTAAGCGATGATCTTGTTGGCCTTGCCGAGCTTGAGCATCGCGATGACGTCCTCTTCCCGGCAGGTGAAGATTTCGGCTCGCTTGCGCTCCTGCTGGTCGGCGGCCGACATCAGCCTGCGCAGTTCGGGCAAGCTCTCCGTCGAAATGAAAACGCCGCCGGAAAGCGCCAGCGAGATTGCTTTCACGCAGACGGAAATGCCCACGGCCGAGGGAATGAACCCCCTGACGCCAAAATCCAGCGCCGTGAGGACCTGCCGCAGGTCATGGTTGTCGGAAAGGATGATGACCGGCAGATCCGGGAACCGCGAAACGAGCATGCGGATGTCGTTTTCGATGCGCGGCTCGGTGCAGTCGCGGCTGCCGACATTGATCAGCACACCGCTCGATGCCTCGGCATATTTCGACATCCAGGCGTCAATGGAGTTGAAGAGCACGATCGTCATGTCGAGGCCGTGCGACACAAGGCTTTGAGAAAGGCACTCGCGATCGAGTGTCCGTTCGTCGATCATGTCCAGGACCCGCGTATTTGCCAAGGCAGTCTTCGCCGGATTGACGCGTTTGAAAGCCGGCAGCCGCGCGGTCCCGTTCAAGACCTTCCCATGGCTCAACCCATTTATTCCTCTGACCTCAACCACAGCAGGAATCCCTAGAATTGACGATTCACAACAAGAAAGCGTATTTCCGCCGAAACGAATACTTCCGCATAAAAATACTTCACATCACGGTATCAATTATAGAGAGTTCAAAAATAACAGTCATTTTTGCAATCGATACTTTTCACACTGTAAATCTATATCAAAAAATTTGCCCGCGAACAGACTCGGAAAATACGTACAGCCGAGGGTATGCAATCGTGACGGGGATGCCTATACTGTGCCCAAACACCACACATGCATATTGACCGCTCAAAATGTGTGCAGAATCCCCGAGATTGCATCCATGAGTTCGAGCCATCCCTTTTCACGCGCTTCGTCGGGTTTTGATAATAGCTCCGGCAGCGCTGTCGGTCGCGTCATTGCGATCGGCGCATCGGCTGGCGGGCTCGATGCCTGCCGCGTCCTTCTCGAGGCCATGCCGTCGGGCGGCGGCAACACCTTCATCCTCGTCCAGCATCTCGATCCCGTTCATGAGAGCCTGCTGGCGGAACTCCTCTCCAGCCACACGACCATGACGGTCGCGCAGGCCGAGGACGGCCGACGACTGGAGCCGGATCACCTCTTCATCATTCCGCCCGGCTGCTACATCGCGGTACATGCCGACACGATCCGTCTCACCGTACCGCCCGTCCGCCATGGCATGCGCATGCCCTATGATTTCCTGCTGAACTCGCTCGCCGCGGAGTACGGCGCGCGCGCGACGGCCGTCGTCCTGTCCGGCACCGGGACCGATGGAAGCATCGGCATCCGGCTTATCCGCGAGGCGGGCGGGCGGGTCTATGTGCAGGATCCCGATGAAGCCGGCTATGACGGGATGCCAAAGAGCGCGATCGATTCCGGAATGGCCGAACATATCATGCCGCTTGCGGCCATCGCGCAGGCCCTGCACAGGCCGGCGTCCGCAACCGCCGACACCGGCCCACTCTCGAAACAGGCGGTCGTGGACAGGATCCTTACCATGCTGCGCGTATCGGCAGGCAAGGATTTCGCCCTCTACAAGCAGGGAACGCTCTATCGTCGGCTGGAACGGCGTATGGCCATGGCCGGCATCGCTTCTTCCGACGCGGCACGCTACCTCGGCCTGCTTGAGGAAAATCCGCTGGAACTGTCACAGCTTGCGACGGATATCCTGATCAACGTCACGAATTTCTTCCGCGACACCGAGGTTTTCGAGCGACTGCGCACGAAGGTCGTGCCGGAGCTTGTCGCGAACCATCCGTCGGGGCGGACGCTGCGCTTGTGGGTCGCGGGATGCAGCACCGGCGAGGAAGCCTATTCGCTGGGCATGCTCGTCCAGGAATGCATTTCACAGACCAGGCGCGATATCCGGATGCAGATCTTCGCATCCGATGCGGATGAGGAAGCGGTCGCGTTTGCGCGCGACGGCTTCTATCCGCTGACGATCAAGACGGACGTGTCGCCCGAGCGGCTGCAACGCTTCTTCACCCAGGAAGAGCACGGCTACCGAATTGCCTCGGAACTTCGGTCGTCGATCATCTTCGCGGTCCAGAACGTGCTCAGCGATCCGCCCTTCTCCAATATCGACCTCATCTCCTGTCGCAATCTCCTGATCTATCTCGGGCCGGAAGCGCAGGCGAAGGTCATCGGGCTTTGCCATTTCGCCCTCAACGACAACGGTATCCTGCTGCTCGGCAATACGGAAACGGTGGGGGCGGCAACCAACCGCTTCGACGTGATCGACAAGTCCGCACGAATCTTCCGCCGGAAGGGCCAGCGCGGCCGCTACGGCTTTGCCGTCAATGCATCGGACAATGTCCGGGTGCCTATGCAGCAGGGGCAAGTCCCAGGACGGCAGGCCGCGCTCGCCGAGCTCACCCGCCGAACGATCTTGGATAGCTACGCCCCGGCCACGGTGCTGATCAACCGGAAATACGAGTATCTTTATTCGCTCGGCCCCGTGCAGCGCTACCTGCGCATCGCGCCCGGCTATCCGACGCAGGACCTCTTCACGATGACGCCGCGCAGCGTGCACACCAAGCTCCGCTCGGCGCTCCACCGCGCCCAGCAGGAGAAGGTCCGCACCTTGGCGATCGGTCTCTACCACGATGCAGCCGATACCCTTTCGCGCTACGAGATCGCGGTGCAGCCGGTCACAAGCGAAGGCGAGGAGCTGTTTCTCGTCAGCTTCCTCGACGTCGCCCAGCCCTCCCAGGCGGGTGATCTCCCGGAGCCCAGCCATGACGACCGGTCGGGCACGCTGGAGCGGGAATTGGCAACCACCCGCACCGAACTCCAGGCCGCTATCCGGGACCTGGAGAATGCAGCGGAAGAGCAGAAGGCGATCAATTCGGAGACCCTATCGCTCAATGAGGAATATCAATCCGCCAACGAGGAGCTGCTGACTTCCAAGGAAGAGCTTCAATCGCTGAACGAAGAGCTGACCGCGCTCAACGCCCAGCTTCAGGAGGCGCTGGAACGCCAGCGCGCGACGGCGAACGATCTCGAGAACGTGTTATACAGCACCGATGTCGCCACGATCTTCCTCGATCCGGGATTGAACATCCGCTATTTCACACCGGCGACACGCTCGATCTTCAACGTCATCATGGGCGATATCGGCAGGCCGCTGGCGGACCTCAATGCGCGCGTGCCCGATCCGACGCTGCTCGGCGACGCCGCCGCCGTCCTGAAAGGCAGCACCACCAAGGAGCGGGAAGTCAGGACCGGGAACGGCACCTGGTACATGCGCCGCGTCATGCCGTACCGAACCCAGGAGGGCGGCACGGAGGGCGTGGTCATCACCTTTGCCGACGTGTCCACCCAGCACCGTGCCCATGAAGCGCTCGACCGGGCGAAACGGGCAGCTGAACGCGCCAATGCGGCAAAATCCCGCTTCCTCGCCACGGCAAGCCACGATCTGCGCCAACCCCTGCAATCGCTGGTGCTGCTCCAGGGCCTGCTGGAGAAATCGGTGGACGGCGAGAAGCCCCAGAAACTGGTCAGGAGCTTCCGCGATACGCTCGGCTCCATGTCCGAAATGCTCAATGCCCTCCTCGATATCAACCAGATAGAGGCGGGCACGGTCTATCCGCGCATCGTAACCTGCAAAATCAACGACGTGCTGCAACGCCTGAACGATGAGTTCGGCTACAGCGCCCTGGAGAAAGGCGTTTCCCTCCGCTTCGTCCCATCGAGCCAGCTGGTGCGCACCGACCCCCGCCTTTTGGAGCAGATGATCCGCAACCTTCTGGCCAATGCGCTCAAATACACGCGGGAAGGCAAGATCCTGCTGGGGTGCCGGCGCCACAAGGATGCGCTCACCATCGAAGTCTGGGACAGCGGCATCGGCATCGCGGCCCACGAACTCCAGGCTATCTTCGATGAATACCATCAGGCGGCCAATGACGGGGCAGAGGCCGAACTCGGCCTTGGCCTCGGCCTGTCCATCGTCAAACGCCTCAGCGCATTGCTCGGCCACCAGATCCAGGTCCGCTCCATCCCCGGCAAGGGCTCGGTCTTCTCGATCCATGTCGCGCTCGGCAAGGAGGATCCGCGGCAGGAACGGACGCCGGTCGAGAAAAATCTGGAGGCCCCGCCGGTGCGCGGCACGGTGCTCGTCGTGGAAGACGACCAGAAGGTCCGCAGCCTGATCGAGATCGCGCTGCGCGACGAACAGCATCTGGTCTATGCCGCGGACAACGGCTCCGCCGCGATCGACCTCGTCTCCAGCGGAACCCTGGTCCCCACACTCATCCTCGCCGATTACAATTTGCCGAACGAGGCCAACGGTATCGATGTTACCAAGGAACTTCGCTCGATCCTCGGCCGCAACATACCCGCGATCATCCTGACGGGAGATATCACGGCGGAGACATTGCGTATCCTTTCGGCCGAAGACTGCCTGCACATGCCCAAACCCGTGAGCCTCGGCGATCTCCTGAAGGCAATCCAGCTTCTGCTGCACGCCAGCGGGATAGAACCCGAAGGCACGCGGCAAGAGCCGCAGGCATCGCCATCCGCCGAGCCTGCGATCTTCGTTATCGACGACGACCGCTCGATCCGCGAAGCCTTGCAGGAAACCTTCGAGGCCGACGGACGCCGCGTGAAGGCGTTTTCAGATGGGGAAACCTTTCTCGCCGCCTTCGACGACGCGTCGGTCGGATGCCTCGTCATGGACGTCAAGCTGCCGGGGATAAGCGGCCTGGACGTGCTGCTAACCCTGCGCAGACGCGGGGTCAGGCTGCCCATCGTCATGATCACGGGCGCCGGCGATGTCGCGACGGCCGTGCTGGCGATGAAGGCGGGAGCATCCGATTTCATCGAAAAACCGATAGGGCCGTCCGATTTGCTGGCGTGCGTTTCCAAGGCCCTGGCGCACAGCCGTAATACGGACATGCAGGGCACAAGGCAGCGGGAGGCAAGGGCGCGGCTGGCGCGCCTGACGGGACGCCAGCGGGAAATCCTCGACCGGGTGCTCGCCGGCCAGCCCAGCAAGGTGATCGCGCAGGACCTCGATGTCAGCCAGCGCACGGTCGAGGCGCACCGCGCCGCGATCATGCGGCGGATGCAGGTCGGCTCCCTGCCGGCGCTCGCGCGGCTGGTGGTGCTGGCTGAAAACGATACGGCGGACGTTCAGGGATAGTCCTGCTGCCCGGTCGGCTTGCGGTCGCTGTCCCGCCACCGGTGATACAGATCCCGGATTCCCGTGCGAAGCTCGGTCTCGTGCGACCATCCGAGCGCGCGCAGACGGGAACTGTCCAGCAGCTTGCGGGGCGTGCCGTCCGGCTTGAAGGCGTCGAAGACGATATGGCCGCGAAAATCGACGATATCGGCGATCAGGAAGGCGAGCTCGCCGATGGAGATCTCCTCTCCCGAGCCGACATTGATCGGTTTGGGGCTCTCATATTCCTTCATCAGGAACACGCAGGCGTCGGCAAGGTCGTCGACATGCAGGAATTCCCGTTTCGGCGTGCCCGTTCCCCAGACGACGACGCTGTCGCGATGGGTGACCCTGGCATCGTGCATCTTGCGGATCAGCGCCGGGATGACATGGGAATGGTCGAGGTCGAAATTGTCGTTTTGGCCGTAGAGGTTCGTCGGCATGACGGAGATGAAACGGCGCCCGTGCTGCTCCGCATAGGCGGCGGCGAGCTTGATCCCGGCGATCTTGGCGAGCGCGTAGGCTTCGTTGGTCGGCTCCAGGCTGCCCGTCAGCAGGGCGTCCTCATGGATGGGCTGCTCGGCATGCTTGGGGTAGATGCAGCTCGACCCCAGGCACATCAGCTTCTCGACACCGAGTTCCGACGCGGTCTTGATGACATTGACGAGGATCAGCATGTTCTCGGACAGGAATTCCGCCGGATAGCGCGCATTCGCCCCGATGCCGCCGACCCGCGCGGCGGCGATGAAGATCGCCTCCGGCCGCGCCTTGCGCATCCAGTTCTCGGTATCGAACTGGCGCGTCAGGTCGACCTCCCCGTGCGAGACCGCCTGTATGTCGCAACGCTCCCGTTTCAGCCGGCGCAGCAGCGCCGAACCGACCATGCCCGAATGTCCGGCGACCCAGACGCGCTTGCCGCGCAGGTCGTACGATACCGTGGCCTTTTCAGCCGTGGAGATCATTGCGGCCTTCCTCCCTCGTGATGACGCGCAGGTCCGATTCTACCATTTCCGAGACGAGGTCCTCGAAGGACACGGTCTGGCGCCAGCCGAGCCGGTCTCGTGCCTTGCGCGCGTCGCCGAGCAGGATGTCCACTTCCGCCGGACGGAAATAGCGTGGATCGATCTGGATCAGCGCGCGGCCGCTCTTGCGCTCGTAGCCAATCTCGTCGACGCCTGTACCGTCCCATTCGATGGACTTGCCGACGACATCGAAGGCGCGCTCGACGAATTCGCGGACGGTATGAGCCTCACCCGTGGCCAGCACATAGTCGTCCGGCACCTCCTGCTGAAGGATCCGCCACATGCCCTCGACATAGTCGCGCGCATGGCCCCAATCGCGCCGGGCGTCGAGATTGCCGAGGAAAAGCTTGTCCTGAAGCCCCCATTCGATCGCCGCCACCGCCCGCGTGATCTTGCGCGTGACGAAGGTTTCCCCGCGACGCGGGCTTTCGTGGTTGAAGAGGATGCCGTTGGAGGCGTGGAAGCCGTAAGCCTCGCGATAGTTGACCGTCATCCAGTAGGCGTAGAGCTTGGCGGCGGCGTAGGGGCTGCGGGGATGAAAGGGCGTTCCCTCCCGCTGCGGCGTCTCGCCGATGCCGCCGAACAGCTCCGAGGTTGATGCCTGGTAGAAGCGGCAGCGATCGCCCACCTTCAGGAGACGCATAGCCTCCAGCAGTCGCAACGTGCCGAGCGCGTCGGTATTGGCGGTATATTCCGGCGTTTCGAAGCTCACCTGCACATGGCTCTGGGCGCCGAGATTGTAAATCTCGTCCGGGCAGACCTCCTGGATCACCCGGCAAAGATTCGTGCCGTCCGTCAGGTCGCCGAAATGCATGTGGAACCGCACATCCGGCGAACGCGGATCGACATAGAGGTGGTCGACGCGGGCGGTATTGAAGGATGACGAGCGACGCTTTAGGCCATGCACCCGGTATCCCTTGGCGAGCAGCAGCTCCGTCAGGTAGGAGCCATCCTGGCCCGTCACGCCGATGATCAAGGCAGTTTTATCAGACATGGGTCCGCTTTCGCACGAGGAGACGCCGGGCACGACGCTTCGTACCCCGTCGGCCCGAGAGTTAGCGATGGGACGGGTGGACCGACAAGGTGGCCGTTCGGGGGACAGGAGGCGATCCGTCGCCGGCCGGCTGGGCAACGCCGTCGTCCCCTACGCCGAAGGTCCATGCCGTTCGGGCGGAAGGCGTAGGCAGGGTGCGCAGGCGGCATTCCTCCTAGCGCCTTTGGAGAGCTTGCCGCCCGCTCGCCGGCTGGCAGGATCGCACGTTGAAGACCAACGATGCGGGGCGGCTCCATGAGGACGATCTTTGTCAACCGGTATTTCCATCCCGACCAGTCGGCGACGAGCCGCATGGTGTCGGCGCTGGCTTTCGGCCTCGTCCGGCAGGGAGGGGCGGTCACTGTCCTCGCCAGCCGCACCCTCCACGACGGCAGCGACTCCATACTCGCCGGCCGCGAAACCTGTTCCGGTGTGGAGGTCGTGCGGCTTTCCACCTCGCGTTTCGGCCGGGGCACCCTGTCCGGCCGCGCCGCCGATTACCTGTCCTTCCATCTCGCGGCCTTTGGCTGGCTCTCCCGGAACATCCGGCGCGGCGATGTCGTCGTCGTGTGTACCGATCCGCCGCTGATCTCGCTTACCTGCGCACTGCCGATCCGGCTGCGCGGCGGGCGGATGATCAACTGGATCATGGACCTGTTTCCCGAGACCGCGGTCGAACTCGGGTTCCTCGGCAAGGCGCCGTTTCTCGGGCGGCTTGCCGCGTGGTTGCGCGACCGGTCGATTGCGCGGTCACGGCTCACCGTCTGCCCGACGGAACGGATGGCGGAGTATCTGACGGCGCGGGGCGTTCCGGCGGCGTGCGTCCGCGTGCTGCATCACTGGTCCGACGCCGCCGAAATCCGCCCCGTCCCGAAGGACGAAAACCCTCTGCGCGCCGCCTGGGGCTATGTGGGCAAGTTCGTCGTCGGCTATTCCGGCAATTTCGGCCGCGCCCACGAATTCGCCACGCTGATCGAGGCGGCGACCCTCTTGAAGGACCACCCGGATATCCGCTTCCTCATGGTCGGAGGCGGCTACAAGCTTCAGTCCGTCAAAAGCGCGGTGCGGGAGCGCGGCCTTGCCAATGTCGCCTTCAAGCCGCTGCAACCGGCAAGGAATCTTGCCGAAAGCCTCGGTGTGCCGGACCTGCACGTCGTCTCCCTGCTGCCCTGCCTTGAGCATTGCATCATCCCGAGCAAGTTCTACGGCATCCTCGCCGCCGGAAAACCCACGCTTTTCATCGGCGATCCCAAAGGCAGCGTCGCGGCGGTCGTCGTCGCCGAGCAATGCGGCGTGACCATCGAGATCGGGCAAGCGGAGACGCTTGCCCGCACGATATCGGATCTCGCCGCCGCCCCCGAACGGGTCGCGGCGATGGGGGTGGCCGCAAGGGCGGCGCTCGAAGCCGACTATGCCTATGACCGCGCGCTCACCACCTGGAGCACCCTTCTCGCCGAGCTTGCCGAACGCGGCCGCGCTCCCGCAGGGGCCGTCATACTGGAGCAGCGACCGTCATGACCGGGACCATCATCGTCAGCCAACTCGGCGCCCGCATGCACTACGCCGTCGCGCGCATCCTGGCAAAGGAAGGAAGGCTCAGCCATTTCTTCACCGATATCTGCGGCACGAAGAGCTGGCCCGCACTGCTGCGCAGGCTGCCCCCGACCCTGCTGCCGCGTCCGGTGCAGCGGCTGGTCGGGCGGGTTCCGAGCGGCGTGCCGCCGGAGCTGATCACGGATTTTCCGCTTTTCGGCGTCCGTTCCGCCATCCGGCGCCTGCGCATCGGGGATGCCGCGGAAGAGACGTCTCACGCCGTCTGGGCCGGCAGCCAGTTCTCGACGCTCGTCGCCGCGCGCGGCTTCCACGATGCCGCCGGCCTCTACGCCTATAGCGGCGATGCGCTGGAGCAGATGTGGGCGGCAAAGCGGCAGGGCCTGTGGGTCGCCGTCGAGCAGATGATCGCGCCGCGCGCCGTCGTGGAGGCCATTCTCGCCGAGGAGATGCGGCGCTTTCCCGATTGGGCCGGCCCGCCGTTGCCCAACCCGCATGCCGAGACCTTCGCAGACCGCGAGCGCGCCGAATGGGCATTGGCCGACTGCATCGTCTGCCCGTCCGAGTTTGTGCGCGACCATGTCATCGCGGAAGGCGGGCCGGCGGAGCGTTGCGTCGTCGTCCCCTACGGCGTCGATGCGAAGGACCGGTCCAGCGCGACGCTTCGCGCACCGGGGCCGCTGCGCATCTTGACGATCGGCGAGATCGGCCTGCGCAAGGGCTCGCCCTATGTGCTGCAAGCCGCCGAACGCCTCGGCACCGCCGTGCGCATGCGTATGGCCGGTCCCGACCGGCTTCCCCCGTCGGTCCATCGTCGGCTGAGCCGCGCGATCGAGCTTCGGGGCATCGTGCCACGCGCGGCGATTGCCGAGGAATACCGCTGGGCGGACGTATTTTTGCTGCCGTCGCTCTGCGAGGGATCGGCGACCGTCGTTTACGAGGCGCTGGCCTCGGGGCTTCCGATCATCACCACCCACAGCACGGGAAGCGTCGTGCGCGACGGCTTGGAAGGCCTGATCGTGCCGGAGCGCGATCCGCAGGCGATCGTCGATGCGGTGCGCTACCTTGCGGAGAACGAATATCTGCGGGCGACCATGGCGGCGAATGCCCGGCTGCGGGCGAGGGAATACACCGTCGACAAATACGGCGCCCGCCTCCTCGGCGTTCTCTCGGGACTGCATGGATCCATGCCATGAAGATCGTCCACGTCATCACCTCCATCGACCCGGACAGCGGCGGGCCGCAGGCCGTGGTCATGCGCCTTGCCGCCGCGCAGGCGAGCCTTGGCCACGATGTCCGCGTGGTGAGCCAAGCCGACGACCGCACACTTGCCCGCGTCGCCCGGCTCGGCGCGGCGATCCCCGGCTTCCCGCAGGTCGTCTGGCACATCCTGCCGCCGCCGGGCGCGGTCGAGGCCATCCTGTGCCTCAAGGCACGCCCTTTCCTCACGCGGATTCTCGCCGACACCCAGCATGTGCATCTGCACGGCGTGTGGGAACCGATCCTTGCCTGCGCGGCGGCCATCGCGGCGCGCAGCGGCGTGCCCTATTGCGTCTGCCCCGCCGGCATGCTCGACACTTGGAGCCTCGCGCAAAAACCCTGGAAAAAACGCCTCGCGCTGGCCCTGGGTTGCCGCCGGATGCTCGACGGCGCGGCCTTCCTCCACACGCTCAACCATGATGAGGTGAAACTGATGCGCCCGCTTCACCTGAAGGCGCCAGCCGAGATCATCCCCAACGGCATCTTCGTCGAGGAATTCGAACACCTTCCGTCCACCGCGGATTTTCCAGCGCTGATCGGCCTGCCGGTGGAGCGGCGCTTCGTGCTCTTCCTGTCGCGGCTGCACTACAAGAAGGGGCTCGACCTGCTGGCGAATGCCTTCCAGCTGGTGGCGCGGCAGTGCCCCGACGTCGATCTCGTCGTCGCGGGGCCGGATGGCGGGGCGGAGGACGATTTCCGCGATCTCGTGCGCCGCTTCGGCCTCGAAAGGCGGGTGTTCATGGTCGGTCCGATCTATGGCGAGACCAAGCTGCAGGCCTTCGCGGCGGCCGCCTGCTTCTGCCTGCCCAGCCGGCAGGAAGGGTTCAGCATCGCGATCACCGAGGCGCTTGCCTGCGGCACGCCCGTCGTCATCAGCGATGCCTGCCATTTTCCGGAAGTCGCGACCGCCGGCGCGGGTGCGGTCGTGAGCCTCGATCCGATGGACATCGCCACGGCCATGATCGACGTGCTTCTGCATCCTCTCGCAGCCACGGCCATGGGATTTAACGGCCGCCGGCTGGTGTTCGAGAACTACACCTGGCCGCGCATCGCCCATCTGACGGTCGGCCTCTACGAGGCCTATCGACCGGCGGCCGCGAGCATCGGCTTGACCGCCGCCAACGATAGCTGCCCCTGAACCGGTCAGGTATCGCCCGGCCGGCGGCTGGCGACAGCGCGCGCCGGATTGCCGGCATAGACCGTCCAGGGCTCCAGCGCCTTGACCGCCACGCCCCGCGCGCCGAGCACCGCGCCTTCCCCCACCTCCGTTCCCGGCCCGACGAAGGCTTCCGCCGCGACCCAGGCCTTGCGGCGCAGCACGATCGGCCGCGCAACCAGCGGAAAGGATGCCTGCTGGATGTCGTGCGTGCCGGTGCACAGATGCGCGCGCTGCGAGACGATGGCCAGAGCTTCGAGCGTCACCGGCGCCACATTGTAGCAGATCACGCCCGGCCCCATCGAGGCATTGCGCCCCATCACGAGATTGCCCGGCCACCAGATGACCGTGCTGCCATGCACGATGGCGGTCGGATCGAGTTTCGCACCGAACAGGCGCAGCAGACGGTTGCGCCAGGGATGGAAAGGCGACGGCGTCCAGGCCGCAAGGCACCGCCAGGTAACGAGCCAGGCAAGCCGCATCAGCCGGAGCCGCAGCGCGAAGGTCGGACCGCCAAGAAGCGGCGTCGCAACGCCGGCAGCATTGAAAGCGGGATCGTCATAGCGCGATTTCATGAATGGACGAGCCTCCCTGGCGCAAGCGGATCGGCATGGGGGCGCCTGACGGGGACGACCGCCAGCGCCAGCGACGGCACGAGGAACAGCACCATGTGCACCCAGGCCATGATCACCCAGTCGGTCTGATGCGAGACGACATGCATCGCCGGCACAGCGGACAGCATGTAGACGAGCTGGCCCGCCGCTTGCCCCTCCTTGGCGCTCGCCCAGAGCCGCGCTAGCAGGTAGGCGATCAGGAAGAATTTCGCCGCGCCGAAATACCAGAAGGACTGGAACGCGTCGGCCATGCCGGTCTCCGTCGTCCCGGTGAGCGCGTTGTAGTCGCGCGCCATGGGCGGCGTCTTCAGCATCAACGACCGCTTCGCCGCCTCGCCGACGAGCTGGGAGGGGACGTAGTTGAACACCAGCCGATTCCAGTGGAACTTGCCGTAGTCGAATTCCAGCGAGGTCGCGGCATGGTCGATGCGCAGGATCGCATTGCGCACCTCCAGCCCGCCCTCCTGCAGCGTCGCCCGGAAATTCGCGGAGACGTCGATCTGGCCGATGTCCTGCCAGATCGGGCCGGAATTCGCCCGCGTGATCGCCCGGTAGTCGCCCATGCTGTTCATGAGGAACGTGCCGAGCAACACGCCGGCGAGCGCGATCGTCCGGGGCGCCAGCCATCCCCTATGGAACCAGAAGGCGACGGCGAAGATGGCGACAAGCTCGATGGCTTCCGCCCGCTTGCCGGTGACGACGATGCGGTCGAGATAGAAGACGAGATCGAAGGCGACGATAGAGAATGCGAAGAGCGACGTCCGTCTCGCAAGGCAGAGAACGCCGAGCGCAAGCCCATAGGTCATGAGCCGCGCGACGAAGAGGTAGATCACCGGCACGCCGCTCATCTGCACGCCGACGACCATGTCGCCCGGCAGGCGGCTCAGCTTGAAATAGAAATAGGCGCCGATGACCGACAGCACGGCGGAGACGATCAACAGCCGCCGCTCGCCGAAATTCCGGCGCAGGAAGGCGACCGGCTTTTGCGTGGAGGACCAGCCGAGCCAGGCCGCCGCAAGGCACAGGATCGTGAACGCGGCCATCCGCTCGTAGGCGCCGCGCGGCAGGAACCGGTCGTCCATCAGGCCGGGAAGCTGCGGTAGCAGAAAGCTCACGGCCATGACGCCGACGAGGAAGGGCAGCTGGTAGATCCGCCCCGGCGCCAGCATGCCCCACAGCAGAAGGAGCGCGACCGTCAGGCAGAGGAGGCAGGTCAACAGCAGGTTCACGGGCGGGCCTCCTTTCCGAAAGCGGGGGTGCGAAAAGATCAACCGCCGGAAGGGAGAGCCTCGTGTCTCCCCGCTCCCGACGGCGGTCGCAGGAAGGCGATTGCCGCCCGCGACGAACGATCAGACCGGCAAGCCTTCCTCGCGGCGGCGCAGTTCCTCGGTCTTGATGACGATCATGTATTCGTAGGCCGCGAGCAGCCGGCAGTAGTGGTAGCCTTCCTTCCCGTCGAGGAACCCGCCGCGCAGCACATACATGTAGAGGAAGCGCGCGGCCGGCCGGAACGGCAGGCGCATGGACAGTTCCTTCAGCGCCCGTCGGCGCACCTCCGGCACGCCGCTCAGGACGTCGCGCCACGGCACGCGCCTCTCGCGCAGGCTTACTACTGTCTCGCGCGCCTCCGACAAGGAGTAACGGTTGTGCTTCTCGTACCAGGCGTTTATGCCCTTGTTGAAACTGTAGTGGATGAAATGCGCCTCTAGCCGGCCTTCCGGGCCCTCGGTCAGGCATCGCGAATGGGCGTCGCGCTCGTAGCGCACGCGATCGGGCCGCACCAGCCGCGTGATCCAGGTCGGGTAGAGGCTCGAGTGCTTGATCCAGCGGCCCATGAACATATTCTTGTAGCGGATGCGGAAGGCGCTTTCGGGCCGCGTGTGATCGCGGGCGATCGCCAGCATCTCGTCGCGCAGGTCGGGCGGTGTAATCTCGTCGGCATCGGGCGTGTAGACCCAGGCGTATTTGTATTCGATCTCCTTCAGCCCGTAGGTGCGCTGGTGCGATTCCGTGTCGTGCACCCGCTGGTAGACCCGCGCGCCGGCCGCCCGCGCGATCTCGACCGTCGCGTCGGTGGAATAGGAATCGAGCACCACGATATCATCGCACCAGTCCAGCGAGGCAAGGCAGGCGGGAAGGTTCCTCTCCTCGTTCAACGTCATGATCAGTACGGAAATCGACATCGCGGTCCTCCCTACACCTGTAACTTGACGGACGGACGTGCAGCCCGATGGCCCCACCGGTGCGTGGCGCTTTCGACGGCAAGCACGAAGGCGCTGTGGGCAGCGGCGACGAGCAGCAGGCCGACCACCATCACCGGCGCCGGCACGTAGAACAGCAGCCCGAGATAGCCGATGCCGCCGCACAGAAAGGAAATGAGGACGATGACGTAGCAGGTGGCCGCCGGCGAGAGGCCGGAATCGATCAGCAGATGGTGCAAATGCCGGCGGTCCGCCGACATGGGGCTGCGATGATCGAGCAGGCGGCGCACCATGAGGCTCAACGTATCGATAACCGGAAGGATCACCAGCCACAGCAGGGACGGGAAAGGCAGGCCTTCTGCGCCATCCGACAGGCGTAGGATCAGATAGGCGATGATCGCGCCCAGCGCCGTGCTGCCGGCATCGCCGAGATAGACGGAGGCACGGGCGCGCCAGGGACTGCGCAGGTTGAAGAGGAGGAAGCCGCCGACCGCCGCCAGCAGTGCGGCAACCGGAAAGACGAGCCCGTCCTCGCCCGCATGGAGCACCAGCAGAAGGATCCAGACGAGCGTGGCCGCCGCACTACCTCCGGCAAGGCCGTCGACGCCGTCCACCATGTTCCAGGCGTTGATCAGCCCGACGACGAAGGCGACTGAGACGACGAGGAGGACGGCATGGCCGCCGATACCCGCGACCGGCAGCATGTCCCCGAGCGAAATCGGCCCGAGGCCCTCCGCGGCGATCAGCGCCACGGCGATCAGCACCTGGGCGGCGAAACGGAAGCGTGCGGGCAGGGCAAAGCGATCGTCGACGACCCCGAGCGTGACGACGAGCAGCGTCGCCGACCAGAAGCCCGGCCCGACATCCATCGCGTTCGCGGTGAGCAGGCTCATGCCGGAAAAGGCCATGAAGATCGCGATCCCGCCGCACAGCGGAACGGCGCCCTCATGAATCTTCCGGTGATCCGGCAGATCGAGGAGATGAAGCGGCACCGACAGCCAGCGCAACAGGACGACGAAAAAGGCGCTCAGCGCGAGAGACGCCGAGCTTTCGAGCAGCAAGAAGATCATCTGACGCCCCTGCAATCGCACCGATACCCTTACCGTCAGCGGTCAGGCTGCATGGGCGACGATGCAAGCATAGCGTTTGATTCGCCGCTCCGACCATTTGGGCAAAAGGCCGAAGCGACTGGCGCGAAAGGCGAAATTCATCGGACTGCCCACCCTCGTCTACCCCCTTTCCACCTCCCTCTCCTCCCTTTGGCCGAAGGTGGCAACGTGGCTTTCGGCACACGAGAAGGTTACCGTCGCCTTCCTCGCGCACAGCACCCAATCGCGGCAACCAGAGTTCGGCATGATTTACGACCATTGCGTCATCGGCGGCGGTATCGTGGGCCTGGCAACGGCCATGCGGTTGCTCGAAACCTATCCCGGCAGCAGCCTCCTCCTTCTGGAAAAGGAAGACGCGCTCGGCCGGCACCAGACGGGCCACAACAGCGGCGTCATCCATGCCGGCATCTATTATCCGCCCGGCAGCCTGAAGGCGGAGCTATGCCGCAAGGGCGCAGAGGCCACCAAGGCGTTCTGCGCGGAAAATAACATCCGCTTCGAGGTCTGCGGCAAGCTGCTCGTTGCCACGTCCGATCTTGAGATGCAGCGCATGGATGCCCTCTACGAACGCTCAAAGCAGAATACGATCGAGGTCCATCGCATCAATGAAGGGGACCTGAAGGAGCGGGAGCCGAATATCCGCGGCCACGGCGCGCTCTTCGTTCCGTTCACCGGCATCGTCAGCTATGCAGAGGTCTGCCGGGCCATGGGGCGGCGCATCGCGGCGCTCGGCGGCGAGATCCGCCTCTCGACGCGCGTCACCGGCCTTCGCGAAACGGTCGATACCGTCGACATCGCGACAGACGGTGACAGTTGGCACGCGAAAAAGCTGGTGGCCTGCGCCGGGCTGCAATCGGACCGGCTGGCGCTCCTTGCCGGCCTTGCGATCGAGCACCGCATCGTCCCCTTCCGCGGCGAATATTACCGCCTGCCGGCGGACAAGAACCGGATCGTGCGCCACCTCATCTACCCGATCCCCGACCCCGACCTGCCCTTCCTCGGCGTCCACCTGACGCGCATGATCGACGGCAGCCCGACGGTCGGCCCGAACGCCGTGATCGGCTTTGCCCGCGAGGGCTATCCCCGCCTCTCCGTCAATCTGTCCGACATAGCCGACTATGCCCGGTTTCCCGGCTTCTGGAAAACCGTCCTCGCCCACCGCAAATCCGCCATGACCGAGCTCAGAAACTCGCTCTGGAAACGCTGCTACCTGGAGGAATGCCGGAAATACTGCCCAAGCCTAACCCTTTCCGACCTGCTGCCGCACGAGGCCGGCATCCGCGCCCAGGCCGTCCATCGCGACGGCACCCTCATCCACGATTTCCTCTTCGCCCAAACCGACCGCATGCTCCACGTCTGCAATGCGCCTTCGCCCGCAGCGACCTCGGCGATCCCGATTGCGGACATGATCGTGACCCGCCTATTCGAAACCAGCGGTCGCGTCGGGAGATGAAACCGCGCTCCGTGATTGTTCCATTAGTAGATGGCCGCAAGCCGCATTATCACCACGTCGGCGATGGCCGTTTTCATGAGTTTGCCTATTACGGTGTGCGGCAGTTCGTCTACGATTACGGTGTGCGGCAGTTCGTCTACGACGAGCACCATTCGATCACAATTCGAGCATAGCCAGGCCTGCGGTCGCCATCGACAACACGCTCGACCGGCAGTTTGACGTAGCCGCTCCGGACAAGGCCTGGGTCGCGGATATCACCTACATCCGGACCTGCGAAGGCTTTGCCTATTTGGCCGTCGTCATCGACCTCTATTCCTGCTGGGTCATCGGCTGGCGATGCAGAGCCGCCAAACCACGGGCGTCGTATTGCAGGCCCTGCTCATGGCGGTGTGGCGACGCAAACCGAAGGATAAGGTGCTGATCCATTCGGATCAGGGCTCGCAGTTCACCAGCATGGAATGGGCCTCGTTCCTCAGGCATCGACGCAGCAACTGCCATGACAATGCGGTGCCCCTCTTGCAGGAGCGGGTACCGTGGAGACGCCAGCGGAACAACGATGAACCCCGCCACTTCATTCGCATGCGCCTGGAACTTGAGTTTCCAGCTCTTGAAAGGACTCGAACCGCCGACCCCGTTGCTTAGTCGTTTTACTCAAGCCTAGTTTTTGGCCTACTACTTGCCCTCGGGAACCGCCGAGTTAGCAGCTGACAGTCTGCTCTCGCGACGAAATCAGAAATGCGGCCATCTAGTGTTCGGACATTTGCGGACCCAAGCGTGGGTCAGCCCGATCAGACTTTTCGGCTCGCTTCAGTTGACAATCTCCATATATCCTATAATCTGGATGTATGGAAAGCATCGCAGCAATCTCGGCGCTGGGCGCCTTGGCCCAGGCCACGCGGCTGGAGACCTTCCGGCTTCTCGTTCGGCATGAGCCTGACGGTATCCCGGCAGGCGAACTGGCCCGCCTCATCGACGTGCCACAGAACACGATGTCGTCGCATCTCGCGACGCTGTCGCGAGCAGGCTTGGTCACGAGCGAGCGGCAGAGCCGGTCGATCATCTACCGGGCGGACCTCAACGGCCTGAGGGAATTGACCCTGTTCCTCCTGAAAGACTGCTGCGGTGGATCGACGGAGCTTTGCGCCCCGCTCATCGCCGAGTTGACGCCCTGCTGCACCCCGGAGGCGAAGCGGTCATGAGCGCGATCAAGTTGGAGCAAATTGAGGGCAACGACGCTGGCCTCAAGGCAGCCTTGACGGAAGCGCATCTGCCAACGGATGACATCAAGGATCATGGTCGCACCTTCTTCAGGGCGCAGTCATCGGATGGCCGGGCTATCGGTTTCCTCGGTGTCGAGCGCTGCGGTGATGACTTTCTCCTCCGTTCGGTTGTCGTGCTTCCCGATCATCGGGGGCAAGGACTGGGCGGCGTTTTGGTCGAACGGGTGGTGGCGGGTCTCGACCATGCCGGCGACGTCTTCCTTGCCGCGACGAGTGCAGCACCGTTCTTCACGCGCATCGGATTTTCTGAAGTCCAGCGAGACAGCGTTCCCGCAGCCGTGCTGGCGACCCGCCAGCTTTCCTCCATCTGCCCATCGTCAGCGACCATCATGAGGCTTACCCGGCCGCCGACCTAACCACGGACCACGACCATGACCGATAAGACCTATAACGTGCTGTTCCTCTGCACGGGCAATTCCGCTCGTTCTATTCTTGCCGAAGCCATTCTCAATAGGGAAGGTGGCGGACGATTTAAAGCCTTCTCCGCCGGCAGCCAGCCGAAGGGCGAAGTCAATCCGCATGCCCTGAAAGAACTGGAAGCGTTGGGCTATCCATCGACGGGTTTCTCGTCGAAGAGCTGGGACGTATTCGCAGACCCCGGCGCGCCGCAGATGGATTTCATCTTCACCGTCTGCGACAGCGCCGCCGGCGAAGCCTGCCCAGTCTGGATCGGCCATCCGATGACCGCCCATTCGGGTGTCGAAGACCCCGCCGCCGTCGCTGGCTCGGACATCGAGATCCAGCGCGCCTTCGCTCAGGCCGCGCGTTTCCTCAAGAACCGGATCGCGGCCTTCGTCAGCCTGCCGCTGGAATCCATTGACCGCATGGCGCTGGAGACGAAGCTTCGCCAGATCGGTGCGATGGAGGGCACGACTAGCCTCGAAGGAAAGTCCGCCTGATGTCCACGTTCGAGCGCTATCTGACCATCTGGGTCTTCCTCTGCATCGTGGTAGGCGTGGCGCTTGGCCATCTCATGCCCGGCCTCTTCCAGATCATCGGCGCGGCCGAGATCGCCAAGGTGAACATTCCCGTCGCGATCCTGATCTGGCTGATGATCATTCCGATGCTGCTCAAGATCGATTTCCGGTCTCTGGCGCAGGTCGGCACCTACTGGCGCGGTATCGGCGTGACCTTGTTCATCAACTGGGCGGTCAAGCCGTTCTCCATGGCGCTGCTCGGCTGGCTGTTCATCGGCTGGTTGTTCCGCCCCTACCTGCCTGCCGACCAGATCGACTCCTACATTGCGGGACTAATCATTCTCGCTGCGGCTCCCTGCACGGCTATGGTGTTCGTCTGGAGCAACCTGACGCGCGGGGAGCCATTGTTCACGCTGTCGCAGGTCGCGCTGAACGATGCCATCATGGTCGTCGCGTTCGCTCCGATCGTTGGCTTGCTGCTCGGCCTGTCCGCCATCACCGTGCCTTGGGATACGCTCGTTCTCTCCGTCGCCCTCTATATCATCGTGCCCGTCATTATCGCGCAGGTCATCCGCCGCCGCCTCACGGTTGGCGGTACGACGCGGGCACTGGATGGCGTGCTGGCGAGGTTGCAGCCGATCTCACTGGTGGCGCTGCTCGCGACGCTGGTTCTTCTCTTCGCCTTTCAGGGTGAACAGATCATCGCCCAGCCCGCCGTCATCGGCTTGCTCGCCGTGCCGATCCTGATCCAAGTCTATTTGAACTCAGGGCTCGCTTATCTGCTCAATCGGATGACCGGCGAGCGGCATTGCGTTGCCGGTCCATCAGCCCTGATCGGTGCCAGCAATTTCTTCGAGCTTGCGGTCGCCGCCGCCATCAGCCTGTTCGGCTTCCAGTCCGGCGCGGCACTCGCCACTGTCGTCGGCGTGCTCATCGAGGTTCCGGTCATGCTGTCGGTCGTCTGGATCGTGAACCGCTCGAAGGACTGGTACGAGGCCGCCCCCGCCGTCTCCAGAACCACCGCCACCGAAAGGCACTGACCATGGACGCGACCATCTATCACAACCCCGCCTGCGGGACGTCCCGCAACACGCTGGCGCTGATCCGCGCTGCCGGGATCGAACCTGTTGTCATCGAGTATTTGCAGCACCCGCCGACGCGCGAGCAGCTTGCGACGATGATCGCGGACGCTGGCTTGAACGTTCGGGAAGCCATTCGCGAGAAAGGCACGCCTTATGCCGAACTCGGTCTGGACAACCCAGACCTGACTGACGAGCAGTTGCTCGACGCGATGATCGCAACGCCGATCCTTATCAATCGCCCCTTTGTCGTGACTCCCCTTGGCACCCGGCTCGCCCGCCCTTCCGAAGCGGTGCTCGACATCCTGCCCGACACCTTCATGGGGCCGTTCTTCAAGGAGGACGGTGAACAGGTTCTCGATCAGGAAGGAAAGCGCATTGCCTGACACATTTCCCGCATTGCAGGGCGATCACCTGCACTCGACCGATCTCGACGCCCTGCGTCCGGCATTCTCGACGCATAAGCCGCGCATCCTGATCCTCTACGGTTCGTTGCGCGAAGTGTCTTATAGCCGCCTGCTCGCATTCGAGGCCCGCCGGCTGCTCGAACGGCTCGGATGTGAGGTTCGCATGTTTGATCCAAGGGGTCTGCCGCTGCCTGACGAAGCGCCGGTGAGCCACCCGAAGGTGCAAGAATTGCGCGATCTTTCGCAATGGTCGGAAGGGCAGGTCTGGGTGAGCCCGGAACGCCACGGCGCGATGACCGGCATCATGAAGTCCCAGATCGACTGGATTCCACTCTCGGTCGGATCGGTCCGGCCGACGCAGGGCAAAACGCTCGCCGTCATGGAGGTCTCAGGCGGTAGCCAGTCCTTCAATGCCGTGAACCAGATGCGCATTCTCGGCCGCTGGATGCGGATGATCACCATCCCGAACCAATCCTCGGTCGCCAAAGCCTATCAGGAGTTCGACGCCGATGGCCGGATGAAGCCCTCGTCCTATTACGACCGGGTGGTGGATGTGTGCGAGGAGTTGGTGAAGTTCACCATTCTTACACGCGATGCCTCCGCCTATCTCACCGACCGCTACAGCGAGCGGAAAGAACAGGCGGCCGAGCTTGAGAAGCGCGTGTCGCTGCGGTCAATCTGACAGGCTTATGCTGGCGACGAGGTTCCGCTTCGTCGCCATTGCCACCGCGACAAACGCTACGATACCGATTGAGCCAAGGGCCGCGCTTAGCACAAGTGATGCGCCTATACCGAACTGCTCCATCGTCGCGGCGAAGGCGAAAGGGGCCGCAGCGCCGGCAACCAGTCTCGCCGCCGCCATCTTGCCGGTGAGCGCACCATACCCATCCGAACCGAACAGGTAGAGCGGCAAGCTGCCCTGTGCGATGCTGTTGATGCCCGATCCGAGACCGAGGCAGATCGAGAAGGCGACCGCGCCGGGGAGCCAGTTGCCGGACAGCGCCAGAATGACGACGCTCAGCACCATGAAGACCGCGGAGAGAACCGCAAGGCCCGGCGGTGCGAGGCGCGTTCCAAAGATCATGTTGATCAGGCGGCTAAGAACCTGCGCTGGGCCGAACAGGGAGCCGATGACGACGGCGGCGCCTCCGAAGCCGAGCGAACCGAGCATCGGCACCATATGCGCCAGCATCGCGCCAAGGGTGAAGCTGATCAGCGCGAATGCAGCCGACACGATGATCACCGCACTGCGCCGACGCTCGCGCGGAATGGCGCCGACGACAGGCTCGCGCATCGGCCTTAGTCCGCCAGCCGCAGCCACCTTACCCTTCCGCATGATCCAGACGTGGAACGGCATGCAGACAGCAAGATTGAGCACGGCATAGACGAGGTAGATTTCCCGCCACGAGAGATAGTCGAGCAGCGCCGTGGCAATCGGCCAGAAGATCGTCGAGGCAAATCCCGCGATCAGGGTGAGATAAGTGATGCTGCGTGACGCTGACCGGGGATCGGCCTCGACCAGTGCCGCGAACGCGGCTTGGTACTGGACCATGCCGGACGATATCTCCAACAGGACGATAGCCAGCGCAAAGATCGCCACCGATGGCGACCACGCGCAGAGGATCAAGGTCAAGGCGGACAGCACCGAGCCAATAGCCATGACGGTCGATGCGCCGACGCCATCCATCTGCCGACCGATATAGGGTGCCGACAAACCGCCAACGAAGAGTGACGCGGAGAAGATGGCAAACACCTGCGCGACCGTGATGCCGAGATCCGCCGCCATGCCGGGGGCCAGGATGCTAAAGCTGTAGTAGAGGGTGCCGTAGCCAATGATCTGGGTCAGGCCGAGCGCGGCAACGATGCCGACGGGAACGTTTGGATTACGCAACGATGTCGCCCTCGCTCCGGGCAGCATCTGTCTTGCAGCAACCATCGGGCCGCTGCACACCCTCGCGGATCATCGGATGACCGGCGCAGCAATCCTCCATCAAGAACTTCACGAGGTCGGCTAGCGCGTCATAGCTGGCGCTATAGACGATCGAACGGGATTCTCGTCGCTGCGTGATCAGGCCCGACCGTTCTAGTTCCTTCAGATGGAAAGACACATTCGAGGGCGACACGCCCATGCGCTCGGCGATCAGCCCGGCAGCCAGCCCTTCCGGTCCGGCGGCGACCAGTGTGCGGACGATGGCGAGACGCGTTTCCTGCGACAGGGCCGCGAATGACGTGAGGGCTTGACGCTCATCCATATTTCAATAATCCTTGAATCATTGAAAAATAGGAGTAGCGCACATGACCGCAATCGACAAGGCCGTTTCCTCCGATATCACGCTTGGCCAGCTTCTCGATGGATTGGCGGCCGCGCCGGAAGCGCGGCTGGTGTTTCTGTACGAAGGGCAGCCAGTGAAGGCGGGCTACCACGTCACCGAGGTCAAGGCGGGCGCGTTCTCGGCACTCGACTGTGGCGCCAACCCGGAAGCTTGGTCGGAGATGTTCATCCAGCTCTGGGATATCGACGAGGACGGCCGGAGCCATATGCCGGCGGGCAAGTTCTCCGCCATCATCCGCAAGGTTTCTGATCACGTTCGACTCGATCCAGCGGCCAAGCTGACCTTTGAAGTTAGTGACGGAAATCGACCGATGGCCCTCTACTGCGCATCGTCGCCGCGCATGGCAGAGGACAAAATCGAGGTGACATTGGCCGCAAGACCGGCAAGCTGCAAACCCCGTGATCGGTGGCTAGTCGAGAAGACTGCAGCAACAAATTCCTGCTGCGGCCCGGCAACAACCAGTTCTAAATGTTGCGCCTGAAAAGCGCTCTTGAAAGGAACCGAACCGACGATCCACGATCTGAAGCTTAACTTCAACGCAAACTCCTACTGTTATCGAGACCGCCGCCGCCGAGCGGACGGGATGGCGCAAGTGCGGCCGAGCCTCCCCTGCCTGGCCCGCCCAGCAGAGCTTACAGCGCTGCGCAGGACGACAACAGGGAGTACGAGGCACGGTTGAGCGCCTGTATCAGCAGTTCGCCCGATCTGCGAGCAGCATCATTCTCCGATTCTTATCTCCTCTTCCCCTGTTCTCCTCATTGATATCCGCGAGTTCTGACGCTATATTGCGTCATAATGCTTGGTGGATCGAACGGAGGTTTTTGAGATGGGTCTCGCCCAATATGCCGATGGCGGGCTTTTCTCGCCGCGTAAGATCGCCAGTGCCCTGCGCACC